>CBFGNU010000019.1:0-25403 GCA_965650195.1 uncultured Mucilaginibacter sp.
TAAACGCTCTTGCAATTTCTCTTTGTCATAATCAGAAGTTGTAGCTTCCATCGATACAGAGATCTCATTGATACGGCCTTTTATAGCAGCTGCATCACCTTTACCGTTAATAATGGTTGTATTGTCTTTATCGATAGATATTTTTTCTGCCTGACCAAGGTCGCTCAGTTCAGCTGATTCTAATTTGATACCTTTCTCTTCAGATATAACAGTACCACCTGTTAAGATAGCAATGTCTTCAAGAATAGCTTTACGACGGTCACCAAAACCAGGAGCTTTAACAGCAGCTACCTTCAGTGAGCCGCGGATCTTGTTAACTACTAAAGTAGAAAGTGCTTCGCCTTCCAGATCTTCAGCTATAATTAACAATGGCTTGCCTGTTTGCACTTGTTTTTCAAGGATAGGAAGTATCTCTTTCATTGAAGAGATCTTCTTGTCGCAGATCAAGATATAAGGGCTTTCCAGTTCAGCTTCCATTTTGTCAGTATTAGTAACAAAATAAGCTGAAAGGTAACCGCGGTCAAACTGCATACCTTCTACTGTTTTAACTTCAGTTTCAGTACCTTTTGCTTCTTCAACAGTAATAACGCCTGCGGTACCAACCTTTTTCATCGCATCAGCAATCATTTCGCCAATCACCTCGTCGTTATTTGCTGATATAGACGCAACTTGTTTGATCTTGCTGAAATCATCACCAACATCTTGTTTTTGTCTTTTCAAATCGGCAACAACAACTTTAACAGCTTTGTCAATACCACGTTTCAAATCCATTGGGTTTGCGCCTGCCGCTACGTTTTTAATACCCGCAGTTACAATAGCCTGCGCCAAAACAGTAGCGGTAGTGGTACCGTCACCAGCCTGATCTGCAGTTTTTGATGCTACTTCTTTCAGCATTTGAGCACCCATGTTCTCAATAGCGTCTTTTAGCTCAATTTCTTTTGCAACAGTTACACCGTCTTTAGTTACAGCAGGTGAACCGAACTTTTTATCAATAATTACGTGACGGCCTTTAGGACCCAAAGTAACTTTTACTGCATTAGCCAGAATATCTACGCCTCTTTTTAGCGCGTCTCTTGCTTCAACGTTATATTTAACTTGTTTTGACATGTTTATTTAATTTTTGAATTAATGATTTATTGAATTACTGATTTTGGTATTGATAGATATGAATTCATTAATTCACTCCGTCAATAATTCAGTAATTAATTACAGAACTACGTAAATATCAGATTCTCTCATTATCAGGTAATCCTTACCGTCAATGGTAATTTCCTGACCGGCAAATTTGCCATAAAGCACTTTATCGCCTTCTTTAACTGACAACGGAATTAAGTTACCGGTTTGTTCGGCATATTTGCCGGGGCCTGTGGCTACAACTGTACCGTGTTGGGGTTTTTCCTGAGCAGTTTCAGGAATGTAAATACCTGATGCTGTTTTGGTTTCGGCCGGAGCAGCTTCAACTACCACCCTGTCTCCGAGAGGTTTGATGTTTAATGACATAATGTATACTATTTTTTAGTTTATATAAAAGTTTTACTTCGTGCTTGCTTTTACACATCAATTATGCCAAGCATCAAAAAAAATAAAAATTGGCACTATTGGCTGTTTTATTGTCAGTTTTATTCTATCAGGTTTTCAAGTATGACTCAAGTTTTAACGCAGTGTGTCATCATGACAGTTATATGATATAACAAAAAAAGGCTTTGGGGTTACCAAAGCCTTTTACTATGTTTTGATGAAACTTACTTCTTAGATGTATCAGTTGGAGTTGCCGGCGCAAGAGGCGAAGGCATTGTTGTAGCGGGTGCAGCTGTGCCGGGAGTAACCTCAAGTGACTTCTTTTGCTGCTCCTGATACTTGCTTGCAGTACCGGCCACAGGGCCATCTTTAGCAACAACGTTAATACCCAACGCCAGTACCATTAAGGTGATAGCTAATACCCACGTACCTTTTTCTAAAAAATCGCCTGTTTTTTGCACACCCATTAATTGTGATGAGCTTGAAAAATTTGATGAAAGACCGCCACCCTTAGGGTTTTGTATCAAAACGATAAGCCCAAGCAACGCGCATACTATCACTACCAGGATCACTAATACTATTAACATATCTTTATTAATTTATTTTATTTTCTAATTGTTCAATTTGGCCTGCAAAGTAAAGGCTTTTTTCCGGGAATTTCAACATCAATTTTTTGTATGTTGAAATGGCCTTGTGATACAGCATTTGCTCGGTATATATTTTGGCAAGCGTCTCGGTTACAAGTTCGTTCCGGTCTTCCGAGCTTTTCTTGGCTTTATTCTCGCTATTAAGCTTAACGCTGCTTGGATGCTTTATCTGCGGCTCTTCGTAAATAAATTTTTCAATTATCTTGTCGGCTTTTGTTTCGGCAGGCTGCGCGTCTGTTTTTGGCGGGATAACATTTAAATCGTTAACTACCGAGCTTACCGCAAATATGTTTTCAACATACTGCTGCTGCAGGTTATCTGCCACAGGCTGCTGCTTCTCTGCAGGGGCAACAGTTGCTGAATGGAATTTACCTTCATCTGCGAAGGGCTGGTAAGTAGCCGCGTGCTCTTTGCGGGTTTTATCCAACCACCACATAAAGCTGTAAGGCATCTTCTCGTCGTTATACCTTGAAACGTGCCGGCCTCCTTTGTTGGCTGGTGTAACTTGTGTTACAATATTTGCCGAGGTATTAAGTGAATCGTCTTCGGCAACTGCGGGCTCAAATACAAAATAACTATCCCCTGAGCTTGCTTCCTTTTTCTCCGGATCGTCTGCAGCCACATTGGTCGAAATATTATCCGCAGCGGATGATTGTTCAATCCCTATATCCTCAATGCTTACAATTTCCTCAAATACCTCATCATCTATCTCCTGATGAGGTTGGGTTGGCTTGCTGCCTATCTTACTATCTTCAGTTTCGGTATATTGTATCTGTTCAACATCCGGCTCATCATCAAGCATTAAAGCTTCGTCGCCCTTTTTCTCATCGGCATAAACCAGGTCAGTTTCTACCGGTACATGAAAATAGTTGGCTTCATCAACAGCTTGGGGTATTGACGACGATGGTTTCCCCTCGCCTGGCTTCCCGAAAAAGACGATCTGACTATCAGTTACGGCCGTAAGCGAGCCCGCGGCGTTAGCAATTTTATAAAGTAAATGAGGATTGATGTATGTGCTTGCGCTTTGAATATCTTCCTCCTCGCGTTTTACAGCCAGTATAGCCCGCAATAACCCACTCTGCGGAAAATCATTAATAAGCGCCTGTAAATTGGAGGTATTATTACCATAAACCAGATCAGACGGATTATCCAACAGATCATAGAAAAAATCATTACCGCTATTTCCAGTGTTTTCGTTCACGCCGATGAAGCTATTAAATTGTTACCAATTATTAAAGGCTTTGTTAAAAATATCGTCAATAAGCTGACTGGTGAGCTTTTGAAACAGAGCTTCCTCCTGCGATGCTAAGTTGCCTGAATAGTTGATGCTTTTGCTGAACGTCTGATCAAAGGTAAGGTTCTTGTCCTTTAAATAATCAAACTTAACACGTACGGTTAATGTAAGTGCCTGTGCGCCGGCCACGGGTGGCGCATTGCCACTAGGTGCTTGTATAGAAACCGGTACGCTCCTGTAATCAGTTATAGCACCACTCATATTAGCGTCACCCTCGCCGTTAACAATGCTAAGGCTGGTGGTGGTACGTATGCGTGCTTTAAGTGCCTCTGTAAATCTTGTGCTAAAATAACCAACCACCAAAGGTGCATTGTTTTCAAAAAAAGCAACGTTCACTGTTTTCATTTCAGGTGGGATAACGTCACTTTTCAGCGTATAACACCCAGGCGTTAAAAAAGCCAAAACAGCTATCAGCGGCAGTATAACCAGCGGTCGTTTTTTCATCAGCATTTACAAATTCAGTTCTTTAATTTTGCGGTACAAGGTGCGTTCAGATATACCCAACTCATTTGCGGCGAGCTTACGTTTGCCCTTATGTTTTTTAAGCGCTTTGCGTATCAAATCTGACTCTTTTTCTACCAGAGATAACGATTCCTCCACCTCTTCGGCGTGGTGCGTTATATTAAACCCGTCATCGTCATTATTAATTTTACTGATACTATTAACGGGCTGCTGGATAGTAAATTGTTGCTCGCCGGTAACAGGCAGTTCAATATCGCGGTACAACTGCGTAAGCGTTTGCGAGTGGTTAGCGTAATTAGGTGCTCCGCCGCCATGTTCTATCATGTCAACCACTAATTTTTTCAGCTCCACCATGTCGCGTTTCATATCGAACAGCACTTTGTATAATATATCACGCTCAGAAAAATCTTCTTTTGGCTGGTTGGCCAAACGCATAGGCAAATTACGGTTATTACCGTCAGATGGAATGTACGTAAGCAGCGTTTGGCCCGTAATAAGATGATTCCTCTCCAACACAGCCAATTGCTCCGCCATGTTTTTTAACTGCCTTACGTTACCCGGCCACCCGTAGTTGGTCAATATCTGCTGCGCCTCTTCATCCAGTTGGATGGGTGGAGTGCGGTATTTATCAGTAAAGTCTGATGTGAATTTGCGGAACAACAGGTAAATGTCTTCTTTTCTTTCGCGTAGCGATGGGATGCGCAGCGGAACCGTATTTAAACGATAGTAAAGATCCTCGCGAAACTTGCCGTTCTTCACTGCATCATACACGTCAACGTTGGTAGCTGCAATAACACGCACGTTGGTTTTTTCCACTTTTGATGAACCCACGCGGATGTACTGGCCCGACTCGAGCACGCGCAGCAGCCTCGCCTGTGTACCCAAAGGCATTTCGGCTATCTCATCTAAAAAAATAGTACCACCGTTAACCGTTTCAAAATAGCCTTTACGCTCGCCAACAGCACCTGTATAAGCGCCCTTTTCGTGACCGAATAATTCCGAATCGATAGTACCTTCAGGGATAGCGCCGCAGTTAACCGCTATAAACGGCCCATGCTTCCGCTGGCTCATGTGGTGTATTATGTGCGAGAATACTTCCTTACCGCTACCGCTTTCGCCGGTAATTAATACCGAAATATCAGTAGGCGCAACCTGGTTAGCTATATCTATTGCCCGGTTCAACAACGGCGAATTGCCGATGATACCGAAGCGTTGTTTTATTTCTTGTATTTCCATTGGTTAGTTTATAATGTTGGGTATTTACTTTTGGTTACGCACCCAATATTACTTTCAATATCCCTATTCACTTTGTTTGAAAGGTTATTTTTTTCTATTTCCGATTCGACATTTAAACAGTTTAAGTAATCTTGCTCGCTTACACCATAATTATCCGAAAAAGTAAAATCGATCTTTCCATTTTCTATCCAGACAAATGCTGGGGTATTATTAATTACACAACCTAATGGCTGTTCAAATTCAGGATAATCCTTTATTTCAGATTTAAACTTTTCAAATTCTGTCCAATCATACTTTTTACCCACAATTGGTTTAGGAAAATTTTCGGGAATTGTATTTAATGCTATCCCTAAAACACCAAGGGTAATAAGTAGATCGGCTCTATCGGTAAAATTTAGCGTTAATTTGATATAATCACCATCGTCCCTAAAACTTGGTCTTTTCCATAGGTAAGAATACTTCAAATTAGATATCCACCGACTAATTTCTTCCTTTGAATTAGTTTTGAATAACCACTCCTCATTTATTCTTTCTTGTAGCATTAATCTATGATTTTGCCCATTAACGTCGCGGTAGTACACCTTTCCGCCATTACATACACATATTGCCCGGGCTTATATCTTTCATCCACCGGAAACACCATCATAGCGTTCTGATCTGTACGACCGGCGTAATCGTTTTTTGATTTTTTGGAGAAACCTTCTATCAAAACCTTCTGCACCTTGCCTAATTGAGCTTGTAAACGATGAAGTGAATGTTGTTGCTGTAGGGCAACAATTTCTGTTAAACGCGCTGCCTTAACCGGCTCAGGTATATCGTCGGCATAGCGTTTTGCCGCTAAAGTGCCGGGCCTTTCCGAATACATAAACATGTAAGCAAAATCATATTTAACATATTCCATCATGCTTACGGTTTCTTTATGCTCTTCATCTGTTTCTGTACAGAAGCCTGTGATAACATCAGTAGAAATTGCGCACTCAGGCATAATACGGCGGATGGCATCAATACGATTGATGTACCAGTTGCGATCATAAGTACGGTTCATCAGATCCAGTATGCGGCTATTGCCCGATTGTACCGGCAAATGAATGTATTTGCAAATATTATCATGCTTAGCCATGGTATACAAAACCTCATCGGTAATATCTTTTGGATGCGAAGTGGAAAACCGGATACGCAGATCGGGATTAATAGCGGCTACCATTTCTAACAAATTAGCAAAGTTAGTAGTAGTTGCAGGGGCAGTAGCAGTTTCTTGCTGTTCTGACGGCTGCGCACTGTCAACCGCCGACTGCCCACTCCACTTATAAGAATCCACATTTTGCCCCAGCAAGGTCACCTCGCGGTAGCCCTGGTCAAACAGATCTGTACACTCTTTTACTATTGAGTAAGGATCACGGCTACGCTCGCGGCCACGGGTAAACGGCACTACACAGAACGAGCACATGTTATCGCAACCGCGCATAATAGAAACGAATGCGTTAATGCCGTTGCTATTTAACCGCACCGGGCTTATATCTGCATAGGTTTCCTCGCGGGATAATAATACGTTTACGGCCTTTTGGCCACTATCTACCTGGTCAATCAAATTGGGCAGGTCACGATAAGCATCGGGGCCTACAACTACATCAACCAGTTTTTCTTCTTCCAAAAATTTAGCTTTTAAGCGCTCGGCCATACAGCCCAACACGCCAACCACCATACCCGGATTTTTAGCTTTCGCCGTTTTGAATTCCTTTAAACGGTTTCGTACTCTTGTCTCAGCGTTTTCGCGAATAGAGCAGGTGTTTATGAATACCACGTCGGCGCTATTAAAATCGCCTGTGGTTTCAAAGCCTTGTTCTGATAAAATAGACGCAACTATCTCGCTGTCAGAAAAATTCATGGCACAGCCATAACTTTCTATATACAGCTTGCGCCCGGTATTCTTGCCTTCAACCGGCTCTAATAGTAAAGCCTCGCCCTGTCTGCCCTCATCATGTTTTTTATCCGGAAGAACCAAATCAATCATTGCTTGTAAAAATTTGAGCTGCAAAAATACATAAATTTTATATACAGCGTGACAGATTGGCAGAATTAACAAAATCAACTTTTTGTTGTTATAACATTATACTAATCCCTTTTAAATGGCCACAGACATCGCTGAAAACAAAAAACGCTTCCCCCGCTGGCCATTTATTTTGTTAGGTATTTTATTGATTATTGGAGCCGGGGCATGGTATGCCTATAACCGTTTTTTCGCCGGTGATAAGTGGAAACCCTTGCTACAGGCTAAACTGAAAGAGATGATTCTAAAATCAACTGATAGCCTGTACCGAATCGAATACTCCGATTTTGATCTCAATCTGGCATCCGGCGACGCCGTTCTATCTGATTTTAAACTGATCCCCGACTCAGCGGTTTATAATAAATTAGTTGAACTAAAAAAAGCGCCCGATAATCTTTTCACCCTCAGCGTTAATAAACTCACCATAAAAAACGTGGGGGCAAAAAAAGCTTACCAGGATAAAATACTTGAGGTAAACAGTATCACCATCGATAAACCAAGTCTTATAATAACCAATAAACGGTATGCTTTTAACGATACTGTTAAAGTGGGCACGCCGAAAACGCCTTATCAGCTTGTTAAAAATATATTTAAAGAATTACGGATCGACTCTGTTTCACTTAAAGACATCAGCTTAACCTATGTAAATAAAAATGAAGCAGCGGCACGCCATACAGCTTTAAAACATCTGGATATTAACATATCTAACGTTTTGATCGATTCTCTATCGGCACAGGATACCAGCCGTTTTTATTATACAAAAGGCGTTGAAGTTATTATTCATAACTATAAAGTAAAAACACCCGATAGTTTGTATACATCGGCGGTAAAGGAGATCTATTTTTCTACTGCAAAACGCACGCTTCGGTTGGAGAAAGTGGATCTGACACCTCGCTATAGTCACAATGCCTTCTACAAAAAAACAGGTGAAAGTGGCGATATATTTACCCTGAAGTTTAAAAAAATAGCCATAAACAACATTGATCTGCAGCGCTTTTTGCGCGACCAAAAACTATACGCAAGTACAATGGATGTTGAGAATGCCGACGTACAGATTTACAACAATAGCAATTACAAAGGTAAAAAGTCGGTTAAAATTGGAAAGGATCCACATCAGTCGTTACAGAAAGTGGCTTTGGATATGCGGCTTAATCGTTTAAATATACGCAACTCCAATATCACCTATTCAGAAACCGATGCTACAACCCAGGAAACAGGGCAAATAATATTTAAAAAAACCAATGGGTATTTGATGAATGTTACCAATGACCCTGATGCAAAGAAGAAGAATCATTACATGAAGGCGCACATAAACACCTTGTTTATGAATGCCGCGCCGCTGACCGTCAATTTTAAGTTTGATCTCACCGCTAAAAACGGGGCTTTCAACTACTCGGGACGATTGGGTAAGTTTGATGGCCGGGTATTGGATAAATTGGTGCGCCCGCTGGCACTGGTACATGTGCGCTCGGCAGATGTGGAACGCCTTGACTTTAATGTTGATGCCAATAATTACTACGGCAAAGGCAACCTACAGTTCTACTACAAAAACCTGAATGTGCAACTGCTTAAAAAGGTTGAGGGTGAGAAGGGATTGAAAGCGCAGGGCTTTATCTCTACCATTGCAAACTCGCTTATTATTGAGAACAGTAACCCGGACAAGAAAGGCAATTTCAGACCGGGGCCAATAAGCCTTAAACGTGAGTCAACCACCTCATTCTTCAGCTTTTTGTATAAAGGTCTATTAGCCGGCCTTAAACCAAGCGTAGGTTTTGATGCAAAAACCGAAGGGAAGGTGAACAAAGTGATAGAAAAAGTAGGTTCTGTGATCGAGTCGTTCAATAAATTTAAAGAAAACCGTAAATTGAGGCGTGAAGAACGCAAACGAAAAAAGGCGGAAGAGAAAGCATTAAAAGAAAAAAAGACCCTTGAAGAAAAGGCTAAACAAAAAAACGGAGCGGACGCAGGCAACCCATCGGTAAACTAAATATGGCTATTAACTTTTTAAAGACCAAACGCAGCAGAATAATTGCTGCCGCCGTAATTATACCCGTTGTTTTACTGTTGATTGCCGCTTTAACAATAAATAGGCTATGGTCACCCATTTTAGCTAATAAAGTAAGGAACGCCGTAATAAAAGGGAGCGATAGTTTATATCACGCCGACTTTTCGGATGCGCAATTGCACATTTTACAGGGTAAAATAATGCTGTACAATGTTTCATTAATACCCGATACCCAGGTGTATCGTCGCAGAATGAAGTTAGGAACTGCCCCCAATAATTTGATAAAACTGAATGCCCGCCGCATTATCTTATCAGAGATCCACCCTTTTAAATATTTATTTCAGAAGAAATTAGATATCGGCCGCATTGCCATTAACTCGCCGCACATACAGGTTAGCTATGCATTAAACCATACTAAAGACACTACGGAAAAGGACCACCGCACCGCTTGGCAAAAGCTGTCAAAAAGCCTTAAATCGGCCCACGTTGGCGATATATTTTTAGACAATATTTCTTTTAAGTACGATGATTATTCGGGTAATAAAGTTGCTGTGTCTGAAATTAAACAAATGAGCCTGCACGCGCATGATCTCCTGATAGATTCGGCTACACAGACAGATCGTTCGCGTTTTTTTTATTGTAAAGATGTATCAGCGGATGTGCAGAACTATTCGGGCCGAACGGCAAAAGGTCTGTATAACTACTCGCTAAAGCGACTAAAGCTTTCTACTTCAACGTCGCAGGTTATAGTTACGGGTTTTAAGTTTGAGCCTGTAGATGCCGGTGTGTTTTTCGCGAAAAGCCGAAAGGATAAGTTTGAGGTAAGGCTCGATTCTGTACAACTTAACAACTTCGATTTTTTAGCTTACCACAAATACCGAAGCCTTACCGCCAGCAGCCTTATTATCAATGGCGGACTGCTTGATCTGTACAACAACCCCAATAAAATTAAGATCTACAAGGATAAGCTGGAAACCTTCCCCAACGTGGCCCTTTACCAGGTTAATATGGATTTGAGGATAGACACCATCGATATAAAAAAACTGAATATTACTTATAGCGAGCAGGGCAAAAAATCGCACAAAACAGGCACGCTTATTTTTGCTAACACCAGCGCTCAAATTGGTAACGTTACAACCAATCCGAACGCGCTAAAGGTTGACAGCATAGCCACTGCAAAGATCAGTACCTGGTTTATGGGCAAAGGCAAACTGAATATCTCCTTCCGTTTTAATTTACGGTCGCGTAACGCGCCTTATAGCTTTAAAGGCCATTTGGGCCCAATGCCGCTGCAAGCACTTAACAAAGTTACCATGCCTTTATCCATGGTAAAAATTACAGAGGGCACATTAAAAAGTTATGATTTTAACATTTATGGCAATGCCAACATATCACGCGGGCACATTGCGATTTTGTACAATGATGTAAAGGTTAGACTGCTGCGGGTTAACGATGACAACCTATTGTACTCCCGCAAGCTGATTCCAACATTGTTTGCTAATTTGTTCATCATCAAACATAATAATCCCGACAAGCCCGGCGAAACGCCCCGTGCATTTGATGTGGTTTATCCGCGTCCTAAAGATTCTCCCTTTTTTAAAACGGCATGGACCACCATGCTTAAGGGCCTTAAACCTACCATAGGTTTAGACGATAAAACAGAGAGCGCTGTTAAAAAACGACTGGATGATATGAAACAGAAAAAGAACGACAGGGCGCTGAAGAAGAAAAACAAGAAAAAAACAGGCTGAAAAACGTCTATAAGCAGCCGTCAAAAGCAAGCAAACTATTTTTCACTAAAAAAGGCATGATGGTAATCATGCCTTTAAGAATAGTGTTTTTCTTATAAATCAGTTAATATGTAAAGCGGCCTGTACCTGGCTAAAGTTACTTAAATTAAGGCCAGGATTGGAAGACATCATGTTGGTTATAGACGTGCCTGGAATTATAACAAACCTAAAATCCAGTCCGGAAGCTGCGAAGTTTGCTTTAAGGTCAACATACCCTACGCCAAACGCTGTTAGGTTCAACGTATTTCCAGCCTCGCTATAAGGCAGCGCATTCCATGATGTCGTAGCCCCGGTGTTTCTGAAATAAGCCAACACAATACCGGTATTAACAATATTTTGAGTGATAGCCGGCAAATTGAAACGGGTATTACCAATTAAAACCACACTTTTATTGGTAAAGATATAGCTGGCAACCACAGCGTCTTGTCCGTCTGCACCACTGGGGCCTGCCGGACCTTGTGGCCCCGCCTGGCCCGTCGCTCCCGTTGCACCGGTAGCGCCCGTTGCGCCTGTAGCTCCGGTAGCACCTGTGGCTCCGGTAGCGCCCGTGACACCGGTAGCTCCTTGCGGCCCGGCGGCACCCGTTGCTCCTGTGGCTCCCGTGGCACCTGCCGGCCCCGCCAAACCGGTATCGCCCTTTGGCCCTGCCGGCCCGGTTTTACCACATGAGACAATAGTAAGAGCGGTAATTAATAAAACTGAGAGTAAATATTTAAATTTCATTGTTAAATTGTTATTTGAATTACTTGTACGAACGAGATATTTTATAGTTGCGAAGCTACTTAGAGCGGGGCAAATTTTCTTTTAAATATATTAATTTAACGCAAGCCGGACATGAATTTAACAACTGTTTATAAATGAGAGGTCTTTGATGAAACATATATTTTAATTTTTCGTTAAATTCTTAAAACTATCTCACTTATGAATAATATTGGCAACCTGCACAACAAAGTGCACAAATGGCTCAGTGCCATCGGATTTCGGCTTAACGCTTCGCAAACTAACAAGCGAAGTAAGGTAACAACCAATCATTATTTTTTTGAAACATTTAACTTGCTGGAAAAAAGCAAATCCGGCGATCATAAAAATTCAAAGTTCTTATGTTTTGATATGTATGGCGAAAAAATCAATGTTCGGTCGCTGCTCGACCTGCAAACAGCTTTTTTTGAGAATATAAGTCAGTTAAAATAACGCGAAAAAAACGTCATTATATTCTTCGTTTTAAAGTGAGCAGCACCCTATCGGTTACTTTATCGCGATAAAGCTCCAGTAGGATAGTACGCCCGTCTCTTGATTTGAGGAGATCGTCTATTTGCTGCAGGCTCATTTTGTTAACGGGCTTAAAGTTTATAGAAATTATTTCATCCTGTGGTTGTACGCCCACATCTGCAGCGGCAGAACCCTCGTCCACTTTTTCAACAATTAAATGATCAAAATCTTTACCTCCGGCATGGTAACTCATCCCGCTCATGTCGTATTCAAAGCTTTCTTTAAACGAAGGATTGGCTTTTAAGTACATTACCTTGCTTTGATAGTCGAAAATAATTTCAAATCGCTTTAGCAATCCTATACCCACACTACCGTCGCGCGGTACAGATGTTTTAAATGAGGGGTCTTCGGTAGGGAATGAAGTAATGACATTCTTAATGCCGTATTTTCCTATTGTTATACCGCCAACACGCCCCAAGTGGCCATCAATTAATCCATTTAAGCCCACTCCTAAATTAGCCCTGATAAATTTTTGTGGTAAAGAATCGATTTTTTCTAACGACAAGGAATGCCCCGCCCCCAAATCAATCAATAGTTTGTTTATTTTGCCAGTCCCGTTGGCCAGTGCAACCTGGGCGTTCATATATGGCTTGCCCTCCTCTATTGTTAATGGTATTTTTTCTGCCTTTCTGAAAATACGCATGTCGCCTGGGCGGGTAACTACCAATGTACTGTCTATAAAACTGATTTTTACGGCAAGCTTTCTAAAAAAATCAGCGCCCAGCAAACCATGAATAGGCATTCCGGCATAATTAGAAAGACCAAAAAAATCGTCTTTTAATATTGCCGCTGATACGTTTTGACTAACCAGTTGGCCGGCAATATTAACATTCACCATCGGTGCAATTATAGCTTCATAATTATCGCGTTCGCCCAAGCCGACTATTTTTATGGTACGTTTATTTACAATATTTAAAGAATCTATAAGCAACGGATCTGTGATAAGCATTAATCCTACACCGGTATCCAATATAAAATTGTAGGGCCCTTTAGTATTTATTTTTAATTGTACAACCACCATGCTACGCACAATTTTAAAAGGCACATTTGCACGTTTTTTCGTTCCGATAATATCAAATTGCTGCGCACAGATTGTCGAAGCGCAGCAAATAAGCGTCAATAAAAATAAAAGGGTCTTATATTTTACAGCCCGCCACATTCTTTACAAGATATTATAATTGGTTACTAAAAATACAAATTTTTAGTGCGCAAAAGAAATCATGTGGGCACCTATTGTTGGCCTATGTGTCTTTGAGCTTGCCTTCTAACTGCGGGTTTTGTGGCGGCAGTTCCTTAACCACGGCTTCAACTTCGGTTTGTTTAACATATACAGCATAAGGGGCAGGTTCAATTTTACTACCTATTGCCTCTGCATATACCTGGGTAAATTCAGCGCCGATGTATAGGATGGCAGAGGTGTAATATATCCAAACTAAAATAACTATTAATGAGCCGGCGGCTCCATAAACAGAGCCTTGCGCGGTATATTGTATATACATCCCGATTAAATATTGGCCTATCATAAAAAGCACCGCTGTAAAAAACGCACCTATCCGCACATCTTTCCACCTGATCTTAACATCGGGTAAAAATTTAAATATGATTGCAAATAACACAGAGATTACAATAGCTTCAATAGCCATGTTAACACCCTTTAATAAAAAGCCCGTTAGCACCGGCAAAAAATGCTCAAGGCGGGCGCTTAAGGCATCCATAAGCAAATTGATCAACAGCGATGCCAGCAGCAGGAAGCCCAGGCTGATAATAAGGGAGAAAGACAGAAAACGATTTTGGAGCATCTTAACCCAGCCTTTTTTGGGTTTGGCCTTAACCCGCCATATCATATTCAATGAGTCCTGTATCTCAATAAAAATACTGCTGGCGCCGAGCATAAGTGTGGCAATACCAATAATAAATCCAAAGTTGCTTTTGCCGCTAAGTTTTAAGGCCGTTACAGTACTATGTATTTGTGCGGCTGCGTCCTTGCCTATATAAACACCCATATCCTGATAAAGAGAATCGCCTTTTGCAATCGGGAACAGCCCTACTATGGCTATCAGCAAAAACAATAAAGGCGCTATAGAAAATACGGTGTAGTAAGCTAATGATGCACTCAGTTTTAATCCGTTGTCGTCAGAAAAACCCGTAAATGTTGCAACCAAAACCTTCCAGAATCTTTTCATGTACTCTTTATTAAATGTCATTGTTAATTAAGATCTATTGGCATAGGATGCATGTTTTTGCTAAATATACTTTTTTGCTCGCCAAAAACCCACCATTTAGATTTACCGCCTGTTGCCAAGCAATTTTAATGCCCGCTTAAAAATTAAGCGTTTGTATAGCGATTATTAGGAACGCGCACAGTGCATTTTGAAAGGTATTATTATCGCTTGTTCGCCATGAATAACAACGAACAAGCGATAATTGAGTTTATTTTAAAGCCAGTTCCTTATTATCAGCTTCTACAACTTTTTTGAAAAAATCATTAAACGCGGCAGCTTTTGCGGCCGGAATAAATGTTTGTTTTAACTTAAACTTACGTGTTAATATAACTTGATTGTTAGCCAATTTGTAATCAATGCTGTAATCCATAGCATCGTTGCTTAACGATATATTTAACGGGTTTTCTACTAAATTTTTTCCGGCAGGAAGATTTAATACCATGCTTTGAGTTTGACTATCTATTGAAAACATTTGACTAATATCAATCGGGCTCACGCGCGGAAGAGCTATCTGAAAATTAGCCGCGACAAACTTGTCTGACCATGGCAATGAGAATATTTGCAGGCCCGCTATTTCTTTTACCGCATTTTTAAGCTCATAATTGAGTTTTACTTTTACAGTATCGGTTGTTAGTTTGTCTATGTTCTCAAACACCAGTTGGCTAACGTTAACGTCCGGATATTCTTGCGAGATGGCTTCTTTTACTTTTTTAAGCTGGTCTTTCGTTGAAAGGTCGCCAAATACCGCGCGAATTTCGCCCGCCTGAGCTGCCACGCGGCTCGAATTTTCTTGTATAAACAAATCCTTTCCTTTCAAATTGATCTCAGCAGTTACAAATGCACTGTTTTCTTTCCGCGTAGCCGGATTTAAGTGTTTAACAGAGATGTTGGCAACATCACCGCCAATATCCAATATAGATGCGTTTAATGACGTTGAGTTAATTGCATCAAAAGGGAGATATTTTGAGGTAAGCTCTATATAATATTCTTTATTATTTAAAGTTATCTTGGCTATACAATGGTTAAAGTCAATAGTAGGCAAAGGCATGCTGTTTAAACCATAATCTCGTGTTTTAACCAACACCAGTTGCGCTTTTATGCCCATCTCTTTACACATGGTAACAAAAAGTGTTGATACATCTTTACAATCACCAATACGTGTATTAATAACGTCCGACGGGTTTTGAGGTACAATACCGCTTTGTCTGAAGGAAACAGAGCTATAGCTTATATTTCCTGTTATATAGTTGTAGATCTTCTCAACTTTTTGCAAATCAGTAAGGTTATTCGTCCCTGCAAAAATCTCGCTTACCACCGTTTTAACTTCGTAGTTAGTACGCGCTTTTGCAGTAGCCAGATCATTATACCAATCTGAAACGTATTTCCAATCCGGCATTGAAGTAAGATAAAGCACATTCGCGATGTCTGAAGAAGCGGGCATTTTATCTTCGTCGGGTATAATTTTACCTTTAGGGCTTGACCAGGTGTAAAGCTCAAACTCATCAGCACTGGTTTTTACCGGCGTTATGGCCTCTTCAGAAAATTTATATGAGAATTTTTTATCGCTATCTATCAGCAGAGAATATTTTAAATTTAGCGTAGGCGATTGACGGGTAAAATAATAGGAATCCCAAAAATGAGAAGCTAAAGTTCCCGAAAAATAACTTTCCAATTTATAGCGTATATTAATAATGTCGCCTATTTGAAGGTTGGTAAACACAAGCTGATTTTCGTTCCGCTCTGCCGGCACTTTGCTTCCATTAGGTTTAATTACTTCTGCTGTTTCTATAAGCAGGTTTTGATCGTTATCATAAGGCACGCTATATTCTTTCCAAGTATCTATCCCGGTTTGGTTAAATACTTTCGCTACAAGATAGCGACGGTCTTCTGAACCGCCATTCTTATAAACAACCTTTTGCACCTCATCGCCAAGTATAGCGTAATTATGGTCCGGATAATCGGTTGCAGCCGGGGCCGTTTTAATTATCGCATCTACATCCACTGGTTTAAAGTAACTAAATACGTCTTTCTTATTTTGAAGTTTTCTGAGCGAGCGGATCGCTTCATAATTGCTCGGGTTTATTTGAAGCCCTTTTTGATAGTATTGTATCGCCAGATCGGCTTTTTTTTCTGCCTCATATATTTTACCCAGGGCTGTATAATATTTGCTGATAGTTGGTGCTATTTTAATGGCATCCAAATAGGTATCGGCGGCTTTGTCATATTTTTGCTGCGCGTAGTATTGATCGCCAAGTGTGGCATATATACCAACGCCTACAGGTTGCGCAGCTATTTCATCCAGATAAACCTTTGTGCCGGCCGCAGCATTTCCTGATGCGAAGTAAGCGGCGGAGAGTTCTTTTGCAACGTCATAGCGTCTATTGTTACTAACAAATTTTTGAAGTAGGTCATTAGCCCTGTCAACATTTTTATTCAAACTCTTTTCGATAGCATACTTTAAAAAAACGAATTTTTCATTATCCGGAAACTTTTTGTAGGCGGCTTCACCCAACTGTACTACCTCCCCTTGATTTTTGGCATAGCTGGCCAAATTTATCTTGTTCTCTAGTATTGATTCCTCTTCATAAGGGTACAAAGTTTCAACCTTTTTATTGATCTCAGTAGCTTTTTCATACTCCTTTTGGTCCACCAGTTCTGCATATTTTAAATTAAGGGCCAGAATGCTCTCCGGATCATTCATCTTCACGGCTTCTTTTATTGTTTCGGCACCGGTGCGGTTTTTTTGATTATTATAAATGGTTAACAATAAACTATTAAGGTAAGTACTGGTTGGATATTGCTTTACCAAGGGCTCAACAATACGACGAGCTTCATAAGCATTATCTAATCTTAGATATGTCTCGGCAAGCAGAATTTTATCCAGGTAGCTATCAGGATTTGCTTTTACCTTGTTTGCGAAATAGCTTACTGCAAACTTTTCAACCCTCTGTGATACAAAAGTGTTTTCTTTGGTATAAGGCTGGTAGGCAGAGGTTGCGGCAAGGTCCGGAAATACATACCCATTCTTATCCGTTATTCGCACCAAAAAGTTTGAGCTCCCTGCATAACTTTCGCCTATTTGCACCAGTACGCGGTTATATCCCTGATTTAATTTTATTGTTTGTATGTAGCTGTCCAGATCATTGTTTCTTTCTTCGGCTTCGCTTAATATCAGCTTGTCATTAACCCACACCTTAACAGATCCGGATACCCCAATGCGCAACTGAGCTTCCTGCGCTACATTGGATTTAACGAAGGTTTGAGCGAATACTATTGATCCGTAGGCACTGCCATAGTAAGTGAAGTCAAACCATTTGTCACGACGCAAATGGGGTACAGCGCGCCACGCCACCGGAAAGCCGTTCTTGTTTTTAAAAGTGGCATTATCCTGGGGTTGATTAAGCGTTTCGTAGGTCTTGTCAAAACCGCTTGTTGAAATATTTTGAAATTCACCGGTAATTGCCCAATTATCTATTGAGCCAATATTTGCGTATTCTTTATCTGCGTCAGCATTTTTTTTTCCATATTCAAAATGGCTGCCTGTCATAGAATAAGCCATAGCGGCAAGGGTGCCATCAAAGTCTTTACGCTTAATAATTTCCCTCAAAAAGTTAATACGGTCTGCGCCTCTTTTGCCCGACGTTTCATTGATTGAAGGTGAACGCCAAAGGGCGAACACATAAGGCTGAGGGTTTTCTGCCTGAGCATAAAATTTTTTAAAATTGTCAAACGCGGCCGCGTTGTTATTTGTGCTTTCTGCAATTAAAGCCAGGCCGAGCAGCGCTTCCGAAGCGGATTCTTTCTGTTGAGATGCTTTGGTAAACAGTTCGCGGGCATTGTCGCGTTTATTTTCAAAAAAGGATGACCAGGCTGCCTTTAAATCAGCTTGTGCATAAGTTTGGGTGGTCAGGCTAAGAAGAAATAATACAGTTAAGGTTTTTAAAATAGTGAAAGGTTTAAACATAAAATTTAGTGATGTGATACAATTAACAGGTCAAGGTCTTTGCAGGGTAATGAAAAACGTTCGGCAACATATTTATTAGTAAGGTTGCCCTGGTAAATATAAACAGATTCGCGCACGCCGGCTTTTTGCCAGATTACATTTTTTATCCCGCCGTGTTCGCCAATATCAAGCAAAATTGGTGCGAAGATATTGGTAAGCGCATAAGTAGCAGTACGGGCCACCCGCGATGCTATGTTAGGTACGCAATAGTGAATTACATCGTACTTGCGGAAGACAGGGTGGGTGTGGTTGGTAATCTCTGATGTTTCAAAACAGCCACCCTGATCTATACTAACATCTATAATAACAGAGTTGGGTTTCATACGGCTTACCGTTGCTTCTGATACGATGCACGGACTGCGGCCATCCTCGGCGCGCATGGCTCCAATGGCTACATCGCAGGTAGTAATGGCTTTTTCTAAAACAATTGGCTGTACAACGGATGTGAATACCCTTGCGCCAATATTATTTTGCAGGCGGCGTAATTTATATATCGACGGATCGAACACCTTAACTTCGGCACCCAGGGATATCGCCGTGCGGGCCGCATATTCGCCAACAGTGCCCGCACCTAAAATTACAATTTCTGTAGGCGGAACGCCGGTAATACCACCCAGCATAAGCCCCTTGCCGTCAAAAATATTGCTCAGGTATTCTGCCGCAATTAAAATTGAAGTAGCTCCCACAATTTCGCTCATGGCACGCACTACCGGTAAAGAGTCACCTTCATCCTTCAGATGCTCAAAACACAATGCAGTTATTTTTTTAGCCATCATGGCCTGCAGGCATTCCGCCTTCATGGTTGATATCTGGAGAGCCGAGATCAAAATCTGGCCCGGCTTCATCATCTCAATTTCCTGTAAGGTTGGCGGCGCTATTTTTATAATAATATCCGCTTCATAAACCTTTTTGGTGTCGAAAACTATTTGAGCGCCCTGCTCAGCGTAATCTTTGTCTAAAAACTTTGCTGCTTTGCCGGCGTTGGTTTCCAGCAGAACATCGTGGCCGTTGTTTACCAGCAAGGCAACAGATAAAGGCGTCAGTGGAATTCGGTTCTCCTGAAACGAAGTTTCTTTAGGAATACCAATATATAGTTTGTTTTTTTTGTTCTTTACCTCGAGCATTGACTCCTGAGGTTGCATTAACGCTTGTTTGGCTACATCCGAGAACCCACTGTATTTCCCTGAACTCATAACGTGTTATTTAAGGATGATGAAGATAAGAAAAAAACATTAAATTTTTTCAAATGATATCTTCCTTGTATTGTCATTTAATACGTTGATGTTAACACTGATATAATGGGATGGGAGCATGTCGGGAATCTTATCCGGCCATTCAATAAAACAGTAATCGCCGGAGTAAAAGTATTCTTCACAGCCCATATCCAAAGCTTCTGTTTGTGTTTTAAGGCGATAAAAATCGAAGTGATAAATGCGGTGTTTTTCCCCGACATATTCATTTATAATGGCAAATGTTGGGCTGCTAACAGGACTGTCAACACCCAGTTGGGCACAAAGGGCTTTTATAAATGTTGTTTTACCTGCACCCATTTCGCCGTGAAATAAAAAAATGCGGTCATCGCCGGCGAAGTTTAAAAGCTTTTGCGCGATGGCGGAGAGGTCGGAAACAGATATGGCTGTAAATTGCATTGGTCAATGTCATTGCGAGGCACCTCGCAAGACAAATATAAAAAATATTACTTAGCCCTAAATATCACCAGAATGCCCCTGCCTTTGTGATTTAGATAGCGTAAAGTATGATTTCGCTCAAAACGGTTTGACTGTTCCAAATTCAAATTTTGCTGTTCCAAAGTGTTCCAATTTTAAGCGAAAATCGAAAATCGCCACAATAGACTTAATATCAGTGTATTATAGGCATTTTACAGTTAATCTTACTGACTTATAAGTAGTTTCAAAGTGTTCCAAAGTGTTTCGCTTAGAAAATAAAAACAACTGATTATCAACAAACTAAGTCCGTCAATGGCAATTTAGTTTTTTTGACCCTTTATATTTTTTGGAACAGCAAGCAAGCGTATTTAACGGGCAACGCTCAACTTCTAATAATCCTGACCCAGGCAGCTAAGCTATCTACTTAGGCCCGTAAGTAACCACCGGAATGATCATTTCTTCTAACGAAATACCGCCGTGTTGGAAGGTTTCATTATAAAAGTTAACAAAGTGGTTGTAGTTATTGGGATAAACAAAAAAGGTGTCCTCTTTGGCAAAAACAAAGCTCGAGCTCACGTGCAGTTTGGGCAGCATAGCATCGTGCGGGTTGCGTACATGAAAAACGTCCTTAGCATTAAAATTAAGGTTGCGCCCTTGTTTGTATCGCAGATTAGTATTGGTATTGCGGTCGCCGATTATCTTACTCGCCTTTTTAACGCGGATAGTACCGTGGTCTGTAGTAATGATCACACGCGCCTGTTTCTGGCCCAAAAATTTAAGCAGGTCAAATAGCGGCGAATGCTCAAACCATGACAGTGTTAGTGAACGATAAGCTGCATCGTCGCTTGCCAGTTCGCGTATCATCTGCATATCTGTACGGGCGTGCGAAAGCATATCCACAAAGTTGTAAACCACTACGTTCAGATCATTTTTCATCAGATTATTTACAGAATCATTCAATGAACGGCCTTCGTCAATGTTTAGAATTTTATGATAGGAGTGCTTAACATCTTTACGTAAAACACGGCTTAACTGGTCACTTAAAAAATCAGCTTCAAATAAGTTTTTGCCACCTTCGTCCTCATCGTTCTGCCATTTTTCAGGAAAGCGCTTTTCCATCTCAAGCGGCATCAGGCCGGCAAAAATAGAGTTACGTGCATATTGAGTAGCAGTAGGTAAAATACTATAGTAGGTATCTTCTTCCTCTAAACGGAAGTACTCAGAAATAATAGGGTTAATGATCTTGAACTGATCATACCGCAAGTTGTCGATCAATATAAAAAACAAAGGTCCCTTGCCATCCAGCTTAGGGAAAACTTTCTTTTTAAACAGCTGACTTGAATTGGTTGGCGCATTGTCCGGGTTTTTTATCCAACCCAGGTAGTTCTTCTCTACAAATTTGCAAAATTGTGTATTGGCTTCGGCTTTTTGCAGTGTAAGTATCTCATGCATACCTGCATCTTCCAGTTGCTGCAGTTCAAGTTCCCAGTATATCAGTTTTTTATAAACGTCCACCCATTCCTGGTAGCTAAGGTTTTCATTCAGCGTTATTCCCAGGTTCCTGAAATCTTGCTGGTAAGCCATGGTAGTACGTTGTGTAACCAGTCGCTTGTTTTCAGTTAATTTCTTTATGGTAAGGAGTATCTGTTTGGGGTTTACCGGTTTTATAAGGTAGTCGTCAATTTTTGATCCTATTGCATCCTCCATCAAATACTCTTCCTCACTTTTAGTGATCATTACAATGGGAACATCATTATTGATGTTTTTTATTTGAGCAAGTGTCTCAATCCCCGTCAGGCCAGGCATATTCTCGTCTAAAAACACCAGATCGAAGTAGCCGGCACGGAAAGCATCAATAGCGTCATTCCCGTTTGTAACTGTGGTAACCTTGTAGCCTTTCTCACTTAAAAAAAGCACATGTGGTTTTAACAGATCAATCTCGTCGTCGGCCCAAAGTATGGTGGTATCCTGCATGGTATATCAAATAAGTAAAGTTATCGCTACCATTTTGGCAGTGCATCACCTTAATTAACCCCAAAGCAAGTGATTTGTTACCGTATTAGGCAGTAATTAACAAAAATTAACATAATGGTGTTAATCAGTTTGTTTATTTTGTCATTTTTGCATTATATAATCTGCATTTGAACAAGCGAAAAATAATTAACGACCCGGTTTACGGGTTTATCAGCATACCATCTGATCTGGTCTTCGACCTGATAGAACATCCATACTTTCAACGCCTCAGGTATATAAAACAACTAGGGATGACCCATTTGGTTTACCCCGGGGCATTGCACACACGCTTTCACCACGCATTAGGTGCCATGCACCTGATGAAGCTATCTATAGAGGTACTGCGCTCAAAAGGGCATGAAATTACTGCCGATGAAGAGGAAGCTGTAACCATAGCTATTTTACTGCATGATGTTGGGCACGGCCCATTCTCGCACGCGCTGGAGCATACTTTGGTTGAAGGCCTTTCGCACGAACATATTTCTGTTATGCTGATGGATAGGCTTAATCAGCAGTTCAACGGCCAGCTAAGCATGGCAATAAGCGTTTTTAAAGGCACTTATAAAAAAGGCTTTTTACATGAGTTAGTCTCTAGTCAGCTAGATATGGACAGGCTTGATTACCTGAACCGCGACAGCTTTTTTACAGGCGTATCCGAAGGGGTTATCAGTTCGGACAGGATCATTAAGATGCTGAACGTAAAGGATGGTCACATTGTAATTGAAGAGAAAGGCATTTATTCGGTCGAAAAGTTTTTGATAGCGCGCCGGCTGATGTACTGGCAGGTATATCTGCACAAAACGGTAATAGCCGCCGAGCAGTTGTTGGTGAAGATCCTGCAGCGCAGTCGAGAGTTGGTTACCCAAGGCAAACAGCTTTTCGCCACTCCTGCCCTGGAGTACCTGCTTACCAATACTATAACCAGTGATACGTTAATGAAGGCCGACCATCATCTGGAGATATTTACTGCGCTTGATGATACTGATATTATGTCGGCAGTAAAGGTTTGGGTGACCAACGAGGATTTTGTGCTGGCCAAGCTGTGCAAGGATTTTGTGCGGCGCAAGCTTTTCCATGTAGATATTACTGCACAGCCTGCATCTGCAGAATACGTACATGGCCTGACCAAAAAGGCCGCGGCGAAATACGGTATATCTGAAGCTGATGCCGGTTATTTTGTCTTTGCCGATTCTATACGCAATGATGCATATAAACCTGGAGATGGTAACATACGCATCTTGAAGAAAAATGATACCATAATTGATATTGCCGCAGCAAGCGACAATTCAAACC
This sequence comes from uncultured Mucilaginibacter sp., assembly GCA_965650195.1. Lineage (GTDB taxonomy): Bacteria > Bacteroidota > Bacteroidia > Sphingobacteriales > Sphingobacteriaceae > Mucilaginibacter. Next base: position 23,467 of record CBFGNU010000019.1, read on the forward strand.
TGGAAGCCTTGGCAAAAACAGTTAAAAAATATATACTTTGTTATAGTAAGGACCTTATAGATGGTTAGTCGTAGTATGTTTTACGCGATACGTTGTAAGTACCTTTCGGTAGTACAGTATTCAATCATCGAAAACATACCACGTAAAACGTATTACGTACAACATAATCACTTATTTTAATAAATTTGCCCGATGCAGTTTACAGCACAGGATATAGCATTCATACTTAACGGAAAAGTTGAGGGCGACCCGCTTGTTGCTGTTGACCGGCTGGCTAAAATTGAAGAGGCCACTCCCGGCAGCTTAACTTTTTTAGCTAATCCAAAATACGAGCCGCATCTGTATACTACTAACGCGTCAATAGCTATTGTAAATGATAGCCTTGAATTAAGTGGGCCTGTTAAAGCTACTTTAATACGTGTAGAGAATGCCTACAGTGCGTTTACAGTTCTGTTGGAAAAATATAACACCTATAAACTGCATAAAGAGGGGATTGAACAGCCATCTTTTATACATGAAACAGCTGTTTTGGGCGAAAACGTTTACATAGGAGCATTCGCATATATTGGTGCCGGTGTAAAAATTGGCGATAACAGCAAGATATATCCCCATAGTTACATTGGTGATAATGCTACTATTGGCACAAATACTACACTATTTGCTAACGTTAAAGTTTACTTTGATTGTGTTTTAGGTAATAATATTACCATACATTCTGGTGCGGTAATTGGTAGCGATGGCTTTGGCTTTGCGCCTAACCCAGACGGTACTTATACTAAGATAGCGCAGATAGGCAACGTTATTTTAGAGGATGACGTTGAGGTTGGATCTAATACTACTATCGATAGGGCCACGATGGGATCAACTATAGTAAGAAAAGGTGTTAAGCTGGATAATTTGATACAGATAGCCCATAATGTTGATATTGGCTCCAACACGGTTATAGCTGCACAAACAGGTGTGTCAGGCAGTACAAAGCTGGGCGAGAACGTGATTTTAGGCGGACAGGTTGGTGTTGTGGGGCATATAACGATTGCTAAAGGCACACAGGTACAGGCCCTATCAGGTATCGGCAAATCCCTTACAGAAGAAAATAAAAAATGGGCAGGATCGCCTGCATTTGCATATAGCAGTAATATGCGATCTAACGTTGTGCTGCAAAGGCTGCCCGAATTGGAAAAAAGAGTTATTGAATTAGAAAAAATAATTGCCGAGCTGCGTAAGGCAGATTAATTAGTCATGATCATCAGTATAAAACCAATGACCATTGACCAATGAACTAATAAAGAATGAACATTAAACAAAGAACTATTAAAGAACCCATAACCATATCGGGTGCGGGTTTGCATACAGGCGAAAAGGTTACCATGACGTTCCATCCGGCTGCGGAAAACCATGGCTATAAATTCAGGAGAGTTGATGTTGAAGGCATGCCGATAATTGACGCCGATGTTGATAATGTAACAGATACTTCAAGAGGTACTACGCTATCGCAAAATGGCGCAAGTGTAAGTACTATTGAGCATGTTTTGGCCGCTTTGGTAGGTCTGGAGGTTGATAACGTCCTTATTGACATGGACGGCCCCGAAACGCCAATAATGGACGGTAGTTCTATTCAGTTTGTTGATGCTATTTTAAATGCCGGACTGGTTGAGCAAGAAGCCGATCGTGAGTACTACCATATCCCATATAATATTCACTACTCAGAGCCCGACCGTAAGGTTGATATGGTGGCTATGCCTTTGGATGACTACCGATTTACCTGCATGGTTGACTATAACTCGCAGGTACTGGGCAGTCAGCATGCCAGTATCTCTTCAATAACCGAGTTTGTTAAAGAAATAGCGTCATGCCGCACCTTTTGCTTTTTGCATGAGTTGGAGATGCTTTTAAAGCATGACCTTATAAAAGGTGGCGATCTGAACAATGCTATAGTA
>CBFGNU010000020.1:0-24808 GCA_965650195.1 uncultured Mucilaginibacter sp.
TCATAATGGCAGTTTAATTGAGTTCAAAGGCTACGGAGATAGTCAGGATGCGAAGAGTGGCAAGCGTGATTACCTGTTTATTAACGAAGCTAATGGTGTTGCCTGGACGATTTACGCTGAACTAGCGCTGCGCACGAGGAAACAGATATTTATAGATTATAACCCCAATACTGCTTTTTGGGTTCACGATAGCGTATTAGGTAGAAAGGGGGTTGAACTCATCATATCCGACCATAGGCACAATCCATTTGTGGATGACCTGACACGAGAGAAGATCGAATCGATTAAAGATGATGATTATGAACAATGGAAAGTGTATGCCCGGGGTTTAACCGGTAAAATAAGCGGACTGGTGTTAACCAACTGGCTTTTGTGCGACGGTATTCCGCCGGGTTCCAGGCTTGTAGCGGTGGGATTAGATTTTGGCTTTACCAACGACGAAACAGGTTGCCTGGTGGTTTACCAAAGCGCAGGAGCACTGTGGATAAACGAGCTGTTGTACGAGACCAGGCTGACCAATATGGACATTTCAAAACGGCTTGCAGAAGCCGGCATAAGTAAGCATACAGAAATTATTGCCGACAGTGCCGAACCAAAATCTATAGAAGAACTAAGGCGATTGGGCTGGCGGGTAAGCGGTGCCAAAAAAGGACCGGATAGTATTAAGCACTCAATAGATCTGCTTAAGCGCTATAAACTAAATATTACCCGCAACAGTGTTAACCTGCGAAAGGAGTTGGAACGCTACAAGTGGCGCACTGATCTATCCGGCAAAGCACTTAACGAACCCATTGACCGATGGAACCATTTGATAGATCCACTACGTTACGTAGCGCTTAATAAGTTAATGGAAAGCCGAACGTCGGCACCCAGATCGCGACTGCCGCATAAAGCGGACTCCTTCAGCAACAACACACTTAACGAATTTTTACTTTTATGATAGAAAAAACCTTAAAAACTATTGGGGGCCAAATCAATATCAAAATACCCTCGCTTTTAAATGAACTTACGCTCGGTAAGCTAATGGCCCTGCAGGATAAATCTGATCTGAGCGATCTGGACGCCATCAGCATACTATCGGGCGTGGCTATTGACGAACTGCAAAACATTAAAAATGCTGAAGATCTGCATGTATTTGGCGAGGCGGTACTATCATTGTCAACGCAGATAAGCTACCTGTACAATAGTGATGAGATCCCTAAAAAGGTGACCTTTTATCATGGCAAAAGTCCGGTAGAAATCAAGGTTATTAATAATCTGTCTGTTGAGCCTGCGGGTGCTTTTTTAGCATCGCGAGACGTAATAGCAACTGAAATAAATGAACATATAAAGGCTCATGGCGAGGAAGATTGGCAGCAGCGTTTCAATCCATCGTTAAAAGCATGCCGCCAAATACTGGCCCATTACTTTTATTGCCGCGTAACCGGCGAGCGGTATAACGAATACAAAATAGAGGCTTTTTATGATGTTATAAAACAACTACGGGTAACGGAGGCGCTGCCCATCGCGAAATATTTTTTTATGAGCTATCCGAACTCATCGAAGGAGAAAACAAGCTTCTGGCGTCGGCTCCTACCCTTCTGGAAAAAAAGGCAGGCATACAAAGTTTTGAGCGTTTCAGATATATCAACACCATTAACGCACTTGCCGGCGGCGATGTAACTAAATGGGACGATATTATGAATACGCCTTACGAACGCGTGCTTACCAAACTTTTGCTAAACAAAACGGAAGCAGAATATCAACGTAAATATTCAGAACTGTTACACGCTCAACACTAGGTTTCCGGACCAATAACTATTCACCAATCAACTAATCACTAATTGACCAACAATGCCCATACGCAACCAAATAGAAGCCATTGTGCAAACATTAACGGATAGTCCGGCGTTTGCATACGGCACCGTGAACGAGCTGAACACGCTTGCGGATGATATTACCTCATTCCCTTGTGTGTTTATGTACCCAGTGCAGCCCATAGAGCTATCGCCGCATGTTAACGGATCAGTAAACAACACGTTTACCCTCAATCTTGAATTTCTGTTTAAAACCGAATTTGACCAGTACACCGCCGACAATGAAACCTATGTAAGCCAGGCGCTTAAGCTGGCCAACCAGTTTATTGTGAAGGCTTCAACTTATCGCGTAACCGACGGGCGGTACTTTAAGATAAAGGCCGGCACAAAGGCCAAATGTGTCCCTGTTTACAACAAATTTGACGCTAACACTTCGGGTGTGGCTCTCACTATTGCGCTAAACGCTATGTACTTCGACAACTACTAATCAAAAACTAAATGGCAATTATAGCTAATATATATCTGGATGAACACTCAAGCGGCGGCGGCTTTACCCGTTGGGCCGATGTTTACATAAACCTTTTTGATTCTGCTACCTACGCTCCTGTTAATGGCGATAACCGTGTTGTAACCTATCAGCTTACCGAGTTTTCTGACGGTACGGAACATTACAGTACCCATACGGCTACCATCGCCGGGCAATCGCAATTGATAGACCCCGGTGTACCAACCTTTGTAAGCGATTATGATGAGTTTGGAAATCTGATAACCACTTATTATCGCTCTTACCTGTTTATAAGCATAAGCGACGCGCCTGATCCATCACCGCCCGTAAATGCCTGCGATTTGGAGATCGTTAATATTCAGGTTGACAAATTTGAGACCGCGCCGGGAGCGGCGGATGCACAGATAACCGTTAACGCCACATCAAGTTATTTGCCTATACTTTATAGCCTTGATAACGTAATATTTCAATCGTCAAACGTTTTTGCCGGCATAAGCGGAGGTTTAAAAACCGTATTTGTTACTGATGCTAACACACTTGGCTGCGCTGTTAGTCAAAACGTAATGGTGCGTACTCTTAATAGCTTACTGGTAAAAGACCCGTCGGTTACAGTAGCCGGAAATGTTAGCCGGTGGAACGCGGCCTTCAATCCGGTGGTTTTTACCTACCAGCGGCGGGATTTTGAGGTATATGCTGTTGGTTTGGATAGCGCGACCAATAAAGCCAAATTGCTTATCAACTCGCCCACCAATAAATTATCAAAAGGCGATAAGGTATATGTAAATGCAGGGAGTTACAAGGGCGTTTTTGATGTGGAAAGCGGTTCAGACTACAGCACGTTGGTTATTGATGCACCTTTTACATCGACAGCTACGGGTTTTATCAACATCAATAAACTGCGGCCCTACTATACTCTCAAAACAAAACTAGTTTACCATGATCCGGTTACCGGTCAGCAGCAGACGATAGAATCAACCAACCGGCCTGATAACACCGGTTTGGTTAAGGCTGATATCTCTAATTTTCTGCAAAGCCTGGTGAGCCCTAAAGACGACAGTGATTTTACAAAAATCAACTTTAGGGATAGTAATTTGAGCGCCAGCTATCGGATCAGTTTTGCGCAGCAATGGGATGATGAAAACGGCAAAGAGCAAATATCCGACTACATAGAAATTGCCGATACCTATTTTGTGCTATACGCCGCAAAGCAATTGGGGCAGCGTTACGGTGGCAATCTGGCGGCTTATGTGCCGTTTAAAACCGTAACAAGTGGTGCGCAACCGGCAGCATGGATAACAGATTTTGCGGAACCCGCCTACTCCAATGGTTACCCTTTTGACATTGGTTTTATTTATAGCGAAGACCTATTAGGGTTAGATCTATACTGCGAACTAACGCTGTTGGATATTAACCGCAACCTATTAGCCGGGGGTATCGAGGCAATAGCATTGCTGAACGAAGATGAGTCCTGGTTGCTTAATCAGGGTGGTAATAGGTATGTAATTGCTAACCAAACAATTTCTGTAAACCCGCTTGCGGAACAATTGGGGTTGAACAGGTTGCTTATTAACAGCAGTTTCCCACCGCAAGCCTATTACTTTACGCTCACCATTAAATATGATGAGGGGGATGTAAGCCATGCGGTTACCCAAACCCAAACTGCGCGCATTGATGATGCTATTGACGACAACTCAGTTTATCTGCGCTGGATAGGCTTAAGTGGATCATGGAACTACTATCGTTTTGCTTACAACCAGGAAGTGTCATTAGATGTGCAAAACGCCGTCATCATTAAAAACTACGTTAACGATTGGGAGACCCAGGAAAGTATTGAGGAGGTGATCAGCAAATCAGCCGGGCAAAAAATGAAAGTGATGGCCGAGGATCTTTGTGTAAATGACATTAAAGGCCTGCAGTCTATTAAATACTCGCCTAAAGTGCAGATGCTGGTAAACAAAAACCCGGTTAAATGGCAAACGGTGGTGCTTAACACAGCCACGTTCAGCGAATACGAAACGCGTAACGGGCAGGCACCTTTCAGCGTGACATTTAATTTGCCGGCAATTAATATACAAACGCAGTAATTTTTAGTATCGAGTAGCTAGTATCTAGTAGTAAGATTTATTAACTCAGGATACTAGCAATGCTCCTGCTTAAACTACTTGATACTTGATACTAACTACTTGATACTTCAAATGAACCAACTACAACTCTATATAAACGACCAATTGGCTGATCTGAGCGATGACAGTCCTATTGCGCTTACCTTCCAGATCAATAACCTGGCCGAGGTTAAGAACCAGCAGGGCAACACGTCTAACCAGTTTAAACTGCCGCTTACGCAGCACAACAGGCGCATACTGGGTTTTCCGGATGATGTGGCTTTATGTTCTGAGGCGCCTTACAAAAAATATCCGGCCAAACTGGTGCAGAATGGTCTGGAGATCATCCCCTACGGTGTAGCCGAATTGAATGGCATTGACAACGATGCGGCCAGCCTCACCGTACTATCAGGCAATGTCGATTTTTTTGACGCTATTGATGGCAAACTGTATGACATGGGCAAAACATTTATTCCATTTGAGCATAAATGGAACGTTGAAAATGTTGCGTTATCCCAAAGTCGTACTTCGGGGTGGATCTACCCGGTGATTGATTATGGTAATTTGCCAAGTCACCCAAACGCTATTAATGTAAACTTTTTAAGGCCGGGATTCTTTATTAAAACAGCCATTGATGAAATTGTTAAAGCCACCGGTTACAAAGCAAGCGGGTCATTGCTTGATGACCCTTTATACCCAAAACTCATTGCTCAATTTAGCAATGACACCTTTGAACACGGTACCGATTATCAAAATACTGAGGTGACGCAAAACCCACATGCCTGCACCGTTAAAACGCATGCCGATCAAAACTTTGGCAACAATAATGCTTACGTAGGTAGACTCCCGTTTTACAACCAATTTGAAGACAAGAACCATTTATGGCAAAATGATACCCAATATTACCGTGCACCCGCCAGTATTTCGGCATCGATAACGCTTGAGTTCTCAGTGGAAATTGTTGGCGAATTAAGCAAAAACAAACAGGGCGAGCATTTTGGCATTGTCCTTCGTTTAAGGAAACAGCTTACTTCGGGTTATTGGGAGGCACTAAACGATATTACTATTGATCTGAGCAGCAATACGCAACATATATCAGGGAATTTTTATAAACGTGTAGCCAACAACGTCAAACTATCCTATGATCTGGATCTGGCACCCGGAGAAGGCGTCTATGTAGAATATCACGTTAATCACAATAAACACGGCGTTATTACTATAAAAAAGGAAAGTTCGCTCACCATCACTACCAAACGCCAAAAGGTGCTTTACGGACATCACGTGCAATGTGAACGCATCTTCCCGGATATAACGGCAAAAGATCTGTTGAAAGATACCCTGCAACGCTTTGGTATAATTTGCCAAACGGATAATGCCAAACGAACCGTATCATTCAATTCCTTTCGGGATATTGTAAATAACATTCCACTGGCTAAAAACTGGTCGGGTAAGTGTTTAGACCAGGGTAAGTCTATTAGCTTTCAATTAGGTGGCTACGCACAAGAAAATAAGTTGAAATATAAAGAGGACGATGCTGTATTACCCAGCGGCTTTGCGGATGCTGTTATTAAGGTTGCTGATGCTATTTTACCCGCTTCGGCAGATCTGTTTGAAAGTCAGTTTGCCCCTACCCTTAACATCCCGTACTCAAACAGCAGTACAGCGCAGATCAAGATGATAGATGAGGACAGCAGCGACTTTAGCACCGGCGTTACACCAAGAATTTTGATTGACCGCAAGCTGCCTTTGGAAGGCGGTAAAACCGTAACCTTTACTGATGGGTCAGGCAATAGCAAGGTAGTTAACGACTATATAAGCATCCCCTACTTTTATAACCCGGCTGCGCCAAAACTTAATGAAGACTATGGTTACGCAAGCCTTAAATTTGACGACTTGCGCAAACGCTACTACCCCGAACTGGAAAAAATACTAAAGCATACCAAAAAATTAGTACGGTATTTTCTATTAAGCCCGCGCGATATTTTAGAACTTGATTTGCTTATTCCCGTTTACCTGGAGCAAGACAGCGCCTATTATTACATTAATAAAATTGATGCCTGGCGCAAGGGGCAGGCTACTAAGGTGGAGTTGGTGAAGTTGGGGTGATAAATAAAAAGAAGCCGTTACGCAGAAACAGATAAACTTAAAGGAATACATCGTAATACAAGCTTTTAAGAATCAAAAGCGCCTTGCTGGCAGTTTTACATTTGGCTCAATATAAAAGAAAATAACGTATCCGTTTGAATCACCTGGAGTGACAATTGATATAATGTCCTCTCTTTGAATACCATAGTCGTCGACAAACTTCGTTAAGTCATCATCGAATGAAAAAATTGCTGACTTTAAGACTTTCATGATGGTGTTTTAAAAATTAAACTTTCCTAAAAAAATAAACAATATTGAATAAAATCACAGAAGAATCTGCCAAAATTTTAGATTTTACTATAAGATTTAAAGACATGGCGCTTTGTCGAAGGTGTGCATTTTTAGTTAATTACATATAAGGTGTTACCTGGAGACATTAACCCCAAAAACCTTTTTTTTCTTTTTCCGGCTCCGGCTCGCCGTAATAAAATAGCGTGTATTCAGACAAACTACCCTGTCCGTCACAGGTAATAGTTATTATATCTTCTCTGGCGATTTTATTGTCAGTAGCAAATATGATCAGCAACTTTCTACTCATGGAACTCTCGAACTTTAAAACTTTCATAGGGCTTATTACAAATTTAAATCTTTAACAAATGGCAGATAATAATAATGATATTTCTATTAATATAGAAATTAATACCAACGGGCAGCAGCAACTTAATCAATATAAAACCGCTTTCGACGGATTAAGGACTTCTATAAACAACCTATCTAACCCAATAAACAAGCTTAATGGAGAAATATCCAAACTTTCAACTGCGAGTAATGATCTCGGTTCAAAAAACGACTTTATAAGTGATTCAGCAATTAAAGTTGCTGACAACTTCAGAGCATTAGAGCAAATTTTTAAAGCAGTAAAAAATGGCATGACATTGCTAAAAGCTGGCACATTGTCTTTATCAGCTGCTTTAACAGGTGGCCTATCTATCCTATTAACTTTTGCCCCTGAGATCATCAGCCTCGTTTCCTCCTTTTTCAAAGGCAAGGAAGCTGTTGCCCAAATGACAGACAAACTGAAAGGCTTTAACGAGATAATGAAGGCCGCCGGTAGCGATGCAGCAACTCAAACCGCAAAACTTAATTTACTCTACAAATCGGCGACGGATGTGAAAAAATCTGATGACGAGAGGGCAGAGAGTATAAGACTTTTGAAAAAGGAGTTTCCAGGTTACTTTGAACACCTAAGCACCGAGGACTTTAAAAATGGCAAAGCAAATGCCACATACTTAACCCTTACAAACTCGATAATTGCAAATGCAAGAGCAAAGGCCGCGCTGAATAAAATTACCGAAGAATCGGCTAAAATTTTAGACGCCGAGTATAAAATACAGAAGATAAAGAACGCCCATGCCCAGGAACAACAAATCCTGGATAATAAGAAAAAAGATCTCCAGGAAAAGACAAAAGGAGGTGGCGGCCACAGAATGGGCGTTTTATGGCAGGTGGATGAAGAGAAAAAGAAAAGCGACGAAAGGGCCCAAAAAAGTTTAGCAGAAGCGCAAAAGATAATTGATGATACCAACAAATTAATCACCGGCTATACTAAGTTGGGCGGCGGCGCTAATAAAATTGCCGGCATAATGAGTTCTGGAAATACGGGTGCTGATACATCAGTATCGCTTAATGTTGATAGTGGCAGTAAACGTGTACGAAAAACGGCAAAACCCGCACCACTCGTAGATGCTAAACGCGAACCGTCCATTGAACTTGAATTTAACACCGGCAAGTTTGTTAAAGATTCCCTGGACCAAAGTGTGCAGCAATCGTTAGATGCGAAAAGTAATGCAATAGTTAAAAACGTACAACTCACACATCAGCGCGTTTCAGACCTTGACGCCGAAGCTGCAAAAAAACGTATAGCCTTAGAAGAGGGGCTCACAAAAGCCAAAATAAACTTCGGCGAAAAGTTTGTTGATGCTGCTTTAAAAAACAGCAAAAAAGATTCTGCCATTTATAAAGCGGCTTTCCTGGCAAAAAAAGCAACGTCTATTGCTGATACGGTTATCAGTACCAAACGCGCGGTAATGGAATCTTTCAAGGCTTATTCAGGGATACCCTTTATAGGGCAGGCATTAGGTATAGCGCAAGCGGTATTTATGGGCGCACAGGGCGCAATGTCAATAGCCGAAATTGCAAAACAAAAACCCGGCTTTGCAGGCGGCGGACAGTTTCGGTCTGATGGCAAGGGCGCTCTCTTGCCAGGCTACAGTAGTGTTGATAATACCAATGCGTATTTGCGCTCAGGCGAAGCTGTTGTAGTATCAGAAGCTATGCGCAACCCCTGGGCACGTAACCTTGTAAGCGCCATCAACGTGGCACATGGTGGGCGAGATTTTTCTATAGCTAATCAGGGCCGGGGGTATGCCATTGGCGGAATCTTCACAGATGGGGGTAACTCTAACAGGTACTACAGTCAGCCATTAAACGACCAGAAGGACCTGGCCAATACCATAGCCTACCAAATGATCAATAACTTCCCTCCTGTTTATGTGGATGTGAAGGACATTAACACGCAGCAAAATATATTGGCGCGCACGGTGGATAGGGTTAATCTATAGTAGCGAGTATATAGTATCAAGTAGCTAGACTCATGTCGCTTGATAAATACCTGTTACTTATTACCTAAAACAAAGCGGTATAACTATCAAGTAGTTAGGCTAACAAATACTTGATACCTGATACTAATTACTTGATACTAACTTATGAACATAAAAACAGCCAACGCCCTGTTTGATGAGGGTATATTTTCTGAAATGTATAAAGCCGGTTTTATCACGGCAAAAGTATTTACCTATCGCGAGATCTATTTATGGGTGCAAGCACAAATGCAGATCCGCGGTATTACTAAAAACCAGGCTGTGCTTGAGGCTGAAGTGAAATTTAACAAGGATGAACGCACCATCTGGAGGGCTTTAAATAGTTTTTGCGATGGTGACAAAATAGTGTCACCATTTGGTAAAAATAATATTGCGACCTTTGATATATGCCAATAGGCATAAAAAGCAATTTAAATAAAGGTGTCATGCTGAGCCTCTCGAAGCATGCGGGCAAAGGCCTTTACGGCGTCCTTCGACAAGCTCAGGATGACAGCCCGCCGCTCAGTTAAGTACTGACAAAACAGTGTCACCACTAGGCCGAAAAATAGTACCGACATTTGTATAGTTCGATCGTCTAAACTAAGATTCGCAGGATTTAGGGATTATAGGATTCCGGTCAGCGAATTTGGAGTACTGACAAAACAGTGTCACCATTAGGTAGGAAAATAGTACCGACATTTGTATAACACCAGGCGACAAGCCAGCCACCAAGCAAAACTTTTTACACAACTAATCTTCCGGACTTTCGGACTTCCCGACTTCCGGACTCAAAACCCATCATGAACTACAAAATTTACTTATATGATACCGATACCGAGGGTATCGGATCGGGCAAGCTGTCATCGGCCCAGATAAAATTGCAGTTAGAAGCGGCGGCCGGCCAGGATGTAGACGTTCACATTAGCTCGGCAGGGGGCAGCGCATTTGATGCCATTGCCATCTATGATCTGCTGAAGAAATACCCCGGTAATGTAACTACATACATTGATGCGCTGGCCGCCTCTGCAGCCTCGGTTGTTGCCATGGCTGGTGATAATATTGTGATGAGCAAGTATGCGCTACTGATGATACACAAACCTATGGTAGGCAGCGGCGGTAACGCCGACGAACTGCTTAAGGATATTCAGTTACTGAATGTGGTACAATCTCGCTTGGCGGCAATTTACGAAGACAAGACCGGTTTGGACGGCGTTACCGTTAATAGTTTGATCGACTCCGTCACCTGGCTTACCGCCGACCAGGCGCTTGACCTCGGGTTTATTGACCAAATTGAGGATTATCAGGCAGAAATAACCAACACCGTCCTCATTCAAAATTATACAACCGCTGCGCCGGTTTTCTACCAACGCTATATCAACAAAATCTTAAATAAACCCAATAACAGCAATATGAACATCGAAAATCAAGAACTGATCCAGAAAACCGCCTCGGTTTTGGACAAGATTATGAACTTCTTTAAAAAAGTGGTGAACAAACACACTATTACAGACAAAGGTATCCTGCACCACGCCGGCGAACTTAGCGAAGGCACCGAAGTTTACCAGGATGAGGACATGACCACGCCCGCTATTACTGACAGTTACACCACTGCGACAGGCAAAAAAATCGCGATTAAAAACGGTCAGGTTGAAAAGGTAAGTCCGGAAGAAGCGGCCCCTGAAGCGGAGGAAGAAGACGAGGATATCCTGCCGGAAAGCATCTTTAAAACCGGCAAGCAGAAAGAAATAAAAAATCGTGTGCAAGAAATAAAAGCCAAGCTACATGCCCAAAACGCATTGTTGACCGAAGCAAAAGCCGCGTTAGAAGAAGCCGGCAGGCGACTAAGCAAAACCCGCACAGAAATAAAAAACGAGATAAAATCAGATTTTACGCCCGAAGGATCAAAACGCAGCAGCAAAGCAAAAACAGAAAGCCAACCCTTCTTCGCACCGAAAACCACACTGGCACAGAACGCGGTTAAAAAGGCAGTAGCTAAATAAGTATCAAGTAGCTAGTATCAAGTAGTAAGACGATGAGCGTCTTTGGCGAACTATACAAGTACTTGCTACTAACTACTTGATATTAAACAAAATCAAAAACAAATAAAAAACAATTAATGGCTCAATTTACATTTACAAACAACACCTATGCCGGCGAAGCGCTGGCGGGGTTTATGGCAAGCACGCTGCTTGAGGCCGATTCGGTTAAGCGCGGTTTGCTAACCGTTATCAACGACGTAAAATCGCGCAAGGTGATACTTGACGTTGACGACGATGTGATACTGCAGGACCCATCAGGCACATTCACTGATCAAGGCACCACAGCATCACAAAAAGAAAGTTACCTGGACCCGGTGATCTACGAATTTATGAAAGAAGAACAATGGGACAAGCTGGTGCAATCATGGGAGGCGCAAAGCCTTAAACCCGGTGCTTTTATGGACTATGAAGGCGTGGTTGACTTATCTGACTTTATGGTGCAGCGTTACCTTACAAAAATACAAATAGCCAATGAGCGTTTGTACTGGCTGGGTAAAGCGTCGACAAAAGAAGCGGCTTTTACCGCAGGCTTCGCGGGCTTGCTGCCAACTATAGCCAACGCATCAGGCGTTTATAAAATAGGCTTAGGAAAACCGGCTACTTCAATGGCAGCAACCGCTATCAGTGGCTTGGGCGTAGTGACGGTCTCCAGCACTGCAACTTTAGCCGATGGTGATGTGGTGAGTATTACCGCAGTTACCGGAACAAGCAAAGACCTTACAAATGGAGGCTCCGGAGTTGACGTGCAAGGGCAATCATACTTTATAAAGGTTTTAAGCTCAACCACGTTTCAACTGGTGCGTAATTACAACGAGATAAACACCCGCAAAGCAGCTACATTCTCCGGCTCATCAACAGCAGCAACTGTTAGCTACATTAACGCCAGCAATGTGCTGGATGTGTTAAGTGGGGTGTATGCCCAGTTAGATCCCGCGGATAGAAGTCAGGATGATTTTAACCTGCAGATCCCATTCCACGTAGGTTATGCCTACGCACAAGCTCAGGCGAACAAAGCAGTTAATGTGTTAAATGCGTTCACCGATAAAAAGAAAATGGATTACCTGGGTTTACCATTGCAGTTGATGAACCATTGGCAGGCCAACACCATTTTAGGTGCACGCTCGTCAAACCTGTTTCTTGGTGTTGATCTATTGGGTGATGCTTCTGAGCTATCTACAGTTTACATGAAGCCTTACACCAACGATAACGTGGTACGTATGAAAGCACGCATGAAGGCCGCGGTTAACTACAAATTCGCCAACGAGCTATTCTACCTGTCGGCTTAATTTAATGAGTGATTGAGTGAATTAGCGAATGACTGATTTGTTAAGTCTGTCTATCACATTCACTCAATCACTAATTCAATAATTCACTAATTAAACAATCTATGTCAATTTACAATAAAATAAACGCAGGCTTCAGCCTGGGTACTGATGAGCCTATAACGGCCGGTGTTGAGGATGTGATCTACATCTTTAATCAGGATGATATAACTATCTCCTACGACACCCTTAACCCATTAATAGTAGACGACCTGACGGCAGTTGGATCGGCCAAAGCTTACAAGTTCCAGGGAACCAACAACAGCTTCAATTCTATATCAAAAATAGCCAAAACCGCGGTAGGCCCTCGTTATACCGAAGAAATAGACTTCAATATTGCCGGTCTTTCTGTTGATATAAAAGCGCAACTACAAGCAATGGGATATGGACGCGTATGCGCCGTGTTGGTTAACAACTATAAATCAAGCGATTCGGCAATTGAATTATTCGGTGCTGTAAACGGATTGATCCTTACAGAGGCTGAGCGTAACGCAGCCGACGAAGGCTTGGATGGCGGTTACAAATTAAAGCTAACCAACCCCGACAAGCTGAAAGAACCTTACCCGCCACGCGCTGTATCAATTCCGCCAACCAGCGGCAGCGCAACCTATGCAAGCACTATTGCAGCATTGGAGGACCTGGTATCCTAGTCATTTTCCGGCGACAGGTAACAAGCCTGTCGCCGGACTGCCAACTCCTTTTTACCATTTAAAACAACAAGAACTACTACATGAAAACCTATTTGCCACAAATTGAGCGACGAATTTTAGTAAGACCCAACCAAACTTTCGGTATCCTTAACTATGATCTGGACAACGCTTATCCACAACGGATGCTTGAACTGGTGGCAGGATCGCCAACCGCCAAAGACTGTTGGAACAAACGTGCGAAATTTATAGCGGGTAACGGCTTTGAACAAAAAGATCTGGGCAGGCAAATAATAAATGCCAAGGGATTGACATTAGCTAAATTGCTTAAAGCCGTAGCTCATGATGTGGCAATATTTACCGGCTTCGGCATCCATGTAAACTACAACGCCAATTTCAAAATAGCGTCGGTTAACTATGTAAAGTTTGAAGATATCCGCATGGGCGATATTGACAACGTTGAAACCACTGATAAATATGCTGTTTATTCTGACTGGGGCCGCAAAACCTGGAAAAACGTAACCCGCAGCAAAATTGCTTTTATTGATAAGTATAATCCGGATATGGAGGTTATAAAAAAGCAGGTGATTAAAGCCGGTGGCTGGAAAAATTATAAAGGCCAGCTGTATTATTTTAACCCTGCCGTTGATGACTATCCATTAATTGAAGCCGACAGCGTTTGGGAGGATTTTGAAACTGAAGCAGGTATTAAAACCTTCAATAACAGAGAGGTAACGACAGGTTTCCTCCCGTCAACGATGCTGTTTATGCAATCTCGACGCGAAGAGGCTGATAACGCGGGGCCGGAAACGGATCAATCGAGCAGCAATCAGGCTTCGCAATTGGAGAAAGACTTAGGCACCTTTCAGGGAGCAAAAAGCGCGCAAAAGATCATCGTTATAGAATATGAGGATGAGAGCCAGAAACCCGAGTTTCAGCCCTACTCAATCCAAAACAACGATAAGCTTTTTGAGAGTACAGAAAGATCAGTTGAGGCGCGGATAATAAAAGGGTTCTCCGTTCCGAAAGAACTGGTCAATGCTGAAAAATCATCAGGCTTAAGTAATGGCGGCGAAAAAAGAGAAGCGATCAGAGAATTCAATGATAATACTGCCGCGGAAAGGTTGGCGCTATCAGAAGCATTTGAGGAGATTTTTAACAATTTCCACGTCTCTATAAATCCTTCCGCCAACTGGAATATTATACCTGTTCCTGCCACCGTTGCTGATGATAGCCCGGGTCGGACCGCAGGTTCGAGCATTAATCAATTACTCTTGTCAGAACTGCCTGCCGAAAACAAAATAGCCATCCTTATTCATGCCTACGGTTTTAAACAAACCGAAGCGGAAAGTATGGTGACTCACTAATCATCTATCTCATCAATACACAACACTTATGATTTTAATAGACCAGCTAACTTTTCAGCGGTACGAGGATATCTCTGCAAATATAAAACCGGAGCGCCTGAAAATCTTTATTACAAAAGCGCAGGATCTGGATCTGAAACCCTTTTTAGGCCGTTCGCTTTACTACGACTTTATAAAACATTTTAACGAGGACGGCACTATAAAAGATGACGCACCGCAGCATTACAAGGACCTGCTAAATGGTAGTGAGTACCTGGACAAACGCGGGCACATTGTTTTGTACGAAGGATTATTACCAACTCTGCTATACTTTGCTTTTTCGCGATTTATCGAGGCTGACGCTATCAGGTATACATCTATAGGGCCGGTGCAAAAACAACCCGATCAAAGTGTGCGCTTATCCCCTGCAGAGCTTAGTCGGCTTGTCCAACAACAACGTAGTGTGGCCAATGCACATGCTAACGAGGTTGAGAAATTTCTGAAAGATCACCAGGCAGATTTTCCACTTTGGGAACAAAACGGTAAAAACCGTAGCGCACGCCAGGCTGGGCCGCGCGTACGTGGCGTAGACAGATCAGACTTTAACGCTCCGGGCGAAGCAATCAATGCAGCTTACTACTTACCAATAACAAATTAACAATGGCAGATAAAAAAATAAGCGAATTACCTTTGACCGCCACCATAAACGCCGGCGATATATCATTACTGGTACGCGACGGCGCTGACTATAAATTTGCCTTTTCCAGCTTGCTGCAGTTTATCGGTGACAACCTTACTGTTGGAGCGAAAATTTCTTTCGGAGCAGTATTACCCTCGAACACCACAGGTAAAAACGGCGATATTTTTATTAAGACAGATACCGGCGCATTTGCACAAAAGATCTCCGGCGTTTGGACTGTCGTTTACACGATACCTTCATCGTCAGGAACAACAAATGGTAACATAATTTATGGCGTTGGTGTGCCGGGTGGTTTAATCGGCATGGATAACGACACCTATATTAACACAGGTACAGGAGTATTCTACCGGAAAGCAGCCGGAATATGGGCTCAGGTATTTTCTATGCAAACCGGGCCTCAGGGACCGCAAGGTGCGGCGGGAACCAACGGAACGAATGGCACAAACGGATTTAATGTATTAAGTGGCAATACCATTCCATCTAACTCAAGTACAGGAGTTAATGGCGATTTTTACATTAATATCGGCACTTACACACTTTACGGACCAAAAACCGGCGGTGTTTGGGGCGACGGAGTATCGGTAATCGGTCCGGGCATCCCTACCGGCGGAACAACCGGGCAGGTGCTGTTTAAGCATAGCGACGATGAACTGGATGTTGATTGGGAGGATATCAATCTATCTTTTGAGATTATAACAGGAGAGGCTACCGATAACGCTTCCCTATCTGCAGTCTTAACCCAAAAAGCCGACTTGATATCGGGTAAAGTACCTGCAAGTCAGTTACCAAGCTATGTAGACGATGTTTTGGAATTTGCCGACTTTGCAAGTTTGCCCGCCATAGGCGAAAGCAGCAAAATATACGTCACACTTGACGATAACTGCGAGTATCGCTGGAGCGGATCAACTTACGTTCAGCTGGTGGCATCGCCCGGAAGTACAGACGCCGTACCCGAAGGGAGCGTTAATAAATATTTTACAGCCTCGCGAGTGTTGGCCACCGTTCTGTCTGGAGTGAGTTTTATAACAAACGCAGCAGTGGCTGCTACCGATACAATTTTAGCAGCAATTGGCAAACTGCAGGCGCAATTGAATGGACTAACGTCAGTTTTTCAAGCCAAAGAAGACCAGAACTTAAGCACGGGCAGCAATGTTAAGTTTGCCAATGTAGAAGCCACGGGCATTTTTAAAGCAGGGCAGGCTAACATCGCAACCGGGCTACCGCCGGGCTTTTATGGCAATACTGCAGGCAGGTTTCTGATAGCGTGGAACAGATCAAACAGTGAAGGAGAAACGGTTTTTGCCAACAATGGCGGAACTGAGCCATACGCGGTAGGCGGATACTCCTTTTTACACGTCGACAACAGCGGCGTTGAAACCGAAATGTTCAAACTAAGCGGAAACGATTTTTCAGCCATTTTCGCCGGCCGTCTATGTCCCGGCGTTATTGACGCGGCCACCTCACCAGCTACTAAATACCTCACCTATAACCCAACAACAAAAGCACTGGAAAGCAGGACAGCGAGCGAGGTGGTAACCGATATTGGAGCAGATGTGGGTTCGTCAAAAATATCTTATAATTCTTATCAAACAGTACTATAACTATGGATACTTCATCAAATCAACTTTCGTTTTCAACCCTTACAGGTGTTTACCCTGCAACTCGGTTAGCTTCCGGTTTAGCAATCAATACCGATACTTTGGTAGCAACCGGGGCCAGTCATGCCAGTATTGTACTGGATGTTTTGTTTCGCAATCTGGATGTAAGCAATGCGCGAAACTTCGACATTATAATTTGCACGACCGGGTCAAACGCAACAAACGAGAACAATAGGGTCCAAATCAGCGTACCTGCAAACTCAGGTAATAATGGTTCAACATCTCTAGCATCTCTGGCGGCTAACGCACCCTCTTTGTTTGACATGGATCTGGCGGGGAACCGCGTTTTAACATTGGAAAGCGGCATATCTATTTATGTAAGGAATAAAGCCGCGTTAACAGCTGATATTTATATCACCGTAAAGTTGAGGAGTTTCTAAAATGATGGGTGTATCGACAACGCCGTTTAATTTGACTGCGATTCGGAAGTTTACTGTATGGTATACAGCAAGGAATGGCAACTGGTACGACGCCTCGACATGGATAAGCAATGGTAAAAAACGTAGCAAATATCCAAAAAATGGAGATACCGTTTATATAAGTCATAATGTTTTGATCGATAGCATAAGTTTTGGTCAAACTATATCAGTTCGAGATCTATTTATAACCGTTGGTGGGAAATTGCGATATACAGGACCAATTCAGCCAATAATCAAAGTAAATGGAATTCTTGACAATGCTGGAGAAATAGATTTTACCGGGGGAAACGCGCGGGTTCTTTTGTACGGCTATATAAATAAGCTAGGTACTTACACATACGGAACAAGTTGCATTGAATATGCTGGAACTGGAGAACAAGCCATAGATTGCACCGTCTCTTACTACGACTTAAACACAAGTGGTGGGGGAATAAAAATATGCACAGGTGACTTAAACGTATATGGGACCTTAAGTCCACAATTTGGTGTCTCTGGAGTTGGGATAGACTTCAAAGGATATAATAGCTTTGTAAACCTTACTGGCGGTGGGGCGATGTATAAATCGCTAAATACAGGTAGGGCAATATTCGCAGGCCTTGCGAAGGTAAACGTCAATAGCACTTGGGACTTCAGAGGTAACGGGGACGTTGAATTTAGAGGAGGCTGGATAACAGGAAATGACGATAGTTATTCGTTTTATACCGGTACAGGCAATTACTATTTTACTACAAACAATCAATCAGTATTAAGGTCCTATATCCCAACTCAATTTAGCACTTGGAAATGCAATGTATTTATTGGTGCAGGTATTGAGATAACTTTAGGAGACGCAAGTAGTTTCATTGACATTGTTTTAGGCAATCCATCGAATCCTACAAATATCACGGGGCTTAGCTCGACATCTAAACTGATTTTAAATAATGCTAGGGTTTTACAAACTCAATTAACCCCTCCGATGACAACAGGTATTTACGACACTTCCATAAGTGGTAAAACGAGTGTTTCAATCGGTTATTATTTCAATGTCGATTATAATTTGCCTGACATATATTATCCGAGCTTGGTTTTGCATGGTACAGGAAAGGCATCATTAATCGCTAATTTAAATGTAAATGGCAATTTAATGATAGGAGGTTTTGGTCAATTAGCATACTTAGAGACGACAACGTTTAATGTAAGTGTTGATGGGACAGTTGGAGTTGGTGGAGGTTGTACATTTTCTAAAATTAGTGCAGGTTCATTATTATTCAAAGGGCAATTTGCGCCAGATCTTAACTCTAAAATAGTTTGGACTGGAAATCCAACTATCGAAAGCCGTGGAGGTATCAAAATAGGCACTAATGGTACATTCTCTGATTCGAACTTCAATTTCGGAAATAACACTTGGACTTTCACAACAAACAATCAGAATTTGTTTGTTTACTATCTTCCTGCTTTTGCCATGATAAATCCTGTAGTTATAAATGACATTACATTAACTATCGGATCTAACGGCGGATCTAACAGCGATGTTAGGTTTGATAACACAATAAACGGGACGACTAGTAACTCTAAGTTATCAGTAGCCGCTAATTGTCGCTCAAGGTTTAATAATCCTATCGCTCCAATGACTACTGGGCAATTTAGTTTTTCTTTGGGAAGTTTCCAGAATTATGAATATGCGGGAAGCCAACAGGTGACAGGCGGCACTTACGGAAATTTAACGCTTAAAGCGTCTGGAACTAAAAAGTTGTTAAACAACGTTTCTGTTCTAAACAATTATTCTTTAGTTGCCCCAGCGCTTCTAGATACAAATGGGTACAACTTAACTAATCCGTAGACGCACAAATTGTTTTGGGGCATCAATTTTAATCGATAGTATTAACAATACTTATTGATTAAAAAAAGCATCACGCCAAAACTGATGACGTATCGGACCAATATAGTGCCTAGCAAGCCATTCTTTACCAATACTAAATCGTATTTTAAATTGACCATCGTAATTGAGTATATATTTTCTTGCAGATAAGCCGGAAATCCCAGCCTGTTTTTGCAAGTATGCAAAAATCGTTTGTTCACTTAGGTGTTCGGAATTTTCCACTAAAATCGGTAACAAACTTTGAATAATATCATGCTGTGTTTTGCTAAGTCTATTAATTAACATAAGTCCCGCACAGTAATATGGCTCTTCGTAAAGGCAGGAAAGTTGGGCTTTTTCTACAAGATTAAAGTCATAACCCGGTTGGTAATCATACTGCATATGTATATTCGTAGACCCATTTACGAGGCGCTCAATGTCAGAGTTTGGATCCCGCAACCATAATACGTCAGTGTCTCCATAAACAAGTGGTTGGTTTAACTCCAATGTCTGCAAAATCGCAGCAAGTTTTAAACCCATTGGATTATTAATAGCAAATCTAACAAGGGAGTCATTTTTCTGTTCCTTGTGAAATTTAATACAATCTGACGCCAAAATTATCTTGAGCTTACAGGTGGGGTAAAGTAATAATATCTCGCTTATCTGGTTTTCCGGAAAACCAAAATCAAGATATACATACACAAAGGGCAAATTTTTAAACTGTTTTTGAATAGACAGCAGCCCTTGCTTTAAAAAAGGAAAATGCGTTGCGCCACAGAGAACCGCGTAGTTAAATAAAGCGATAGGCTTGTCCCGAGGCGCTGGGGGGCGTTTGAGAGCCAACCAATTTTTATAAAACAGAATTGGGAAACGAAAGGCAAAACTGTTATGCAGTTTTTTAAACATATTACGAATATAACCAAAATAAGCTTACGCTAATCGAGGCAGAGAGCAACTACTGGTGTAGCTAGAATACCGCAAGCAATTTCCGCTTTATTTGCCTTAATATTTATCCTTTATGGAAAATTCACTAAAGAAACCGCGATGCGAAAAGGGCTTATTTTCTTGGGAACAGTAAGCTACTCATTATACCTTATTCATTGGGATTTAGGCAGAGCGGCAGTTAGATTGTCAAGGCATTTGCCTATTATAAATAATATTGGTTTATTGAAGGTAGCGACCGGCCTTCTCTTTTCAATACTTTGCGCCTGGCGTCTTTATATAAGTATTGAAAAACCCTCTGCTAAATTGGCATCAAAACTTAAATATAAAAGAAGCTAACACCGGTACATCATGGCAATCTCTTGTCAAAAAACGAATTACAAATAACCGTCCTCTTAAATTTATTTTCATGACTTTCTTATCCCTCCTGCCCTTGCTATGCTCGGCCGCGTTTGGCACGCTTATAACTTTGCTGGCTACGCGTAAAAAAACAAGCGCCGAAACACAGCTTTTTAATACCGAAATTTACAGTACTATGCTGGGCGATCTGCGCGCGCAACTCAATATGCAAGGCGACCAACTAAAAAATCAGGCGCAACAGATCCTAAACCTGCAGAAAAAGGAGACAGAAAATGTCCGAATCATATCCCTGCAACAAAAACGGGAGCGTGAACACCTTACCAAAATAAAGCGGCTGGAAACTACCATCCGCCAGATGGAAAGTCGGATCAATCATCTTCAGTATCAACTTTATGGAAAACAAGGCTAAAGCCTTACAGGCAGGGTTGAGAATAGATAAGTTTAAAAGAGAAAAGTGCCCGGAACGAGATTCGAACTCGTACATCCTTACGAATGCCACCCCCTCAAGATGGTGCGTCTACCAATTTCGCCACCCGGGCCTATAATTATTAAATCCGGATGCTAAATCTAATTAGATTCAGTATCCGGACCATTCTTTTTTAGATGTGCCCGAAGAGAGACTCGAACTCTCAAGAGACAATTCTCAACGGCTTCTGAGACCGCAACGTTTACCAATTTCGCCATCCGGGCATGCAAGCGACAAAAAAAACCGGCCACTTATTCGGGGATGCAAATATAATGCTTTCGGTTAATTAGCGATTAAATAAATAAAATATACCGCTCCATCACTCAATCGTGCAAAATGCTTAATTTAGGTTGACGCATTCTCCTATGAAAACTATACGTCTGCTGATAATAACACTCGTTTTAACCGCAACCAGTTTAGGTTTAAACGCCCAAAAGATACAGGTAATTGAGACAAATAAACCGGTAAGCATCCGTGGATTATCTGTGGTAAATAATAAACTGGCATGGCTAAGCAGTACCGGCGGTTACACCGCTATAACGCATGACGGTGGCCTTACCTGGAAATGGCAGCGGGTTAAAGGTTTTGAAAAGGCCGACTTTAGAGATATTGAAGCATTTTCTGATAAGGAAGCCATTATTATGAGTTCAGGAACACCTGCCCTGATACTAAAAACAACAGATGGCGGCGCAAGCTGGCAGTTAAAATACCGGAACGATGACAAAGCCTATTTTTTAGATGCCATGGATTTTTCCAACAAAAAACATGGTTTAGTTTTAGGCGACCCTATCGACAAAAAGTTTTTGTTGCTTGAAACGAATGACAGCGGCGATAGCTGGCGGGTATTGCCAAATCGGCCGGAGGCTGAAGAAGGTGAGGCGGCTTTTGCAGCGAGCGGAACTTGCATCAGGTTATTAAATGACGGTTTTGTGGGTTTTGTAACCGGAGGGAAAGTTGCGCGGTATTTTACCGCAGCGCCTAAATATGAACAATGGTTCAATGTAAACCTCCCGATAGCTCAGGGAAAAGAAAGCCAAGGGGCCTTTTCATTGGCTTTATATGGTTTAGCATTTGTAGGCGGGGATTATGCTAACGGTAAGGAGACTGAAGGAACAGCTGTTTACTTTAAGGGGGCTAGCATTAAAAATGGATATGAACATTCATCCATTCCTTCAGGTTATCAATCGTGCGTAGAAAATGTTGGAAAGAAAACATCCTTATCTACGGGTACCACTGGTAGCAACGTTACACATGATAACGGGCGCTCCTGGCGTCAAATTGATACCACTAGCTTCAACGTTTGCCGCAGGGCAAAAAAAGGAAAACTGGTTTTATTGGCTGGTGATAAGGGTAAAATAGGCATTTTTTCATTGTAGTTTACTGTAGATGAAGTGCTTAAAAATATATTAAAAAATAGCTTGCAGCATGTATTGATAAACCCTATATTTGCACCACTTTAACCGACACGGTTAAAT
Source organism: uncultured Mucilaginibacter sp. (assembly GCA_965650195.1). Taxonomy (GTDB): domain Bacteria; phylum Bacteroidota; class Bacteroidia; order Sphingobacteriales; family Sphingobacteriaceae; genus Mucilaginibacter. The sequence goes on from CBFGNU010000020.1 coordinate 22,339, forward strand.
GATTCCGTAGCTCAGCTGGTAGAGCATAACACTTTTAATGTTGGGGTCCTGGGTTCGAATCCCAGCGGGATCACTCAACACAAAAACAAACCCTTCAAACTATATGATTTGAAGGGTTTTTTGTTTTCTATTCCCAAACTTAATACATTTTGTATTTATTTAAAGATATGTTGCCATACCTTACTGTACAATTCGTCGGGTAGAAAAGGCTTTACCACAATATCATCAATTCCTGCATTTTGTATATCCTGTTTTACTTCGTCGGGCAAATTTGCCGTTAAGGCTATTATAGGGATTGTGATACCTTTTTCGCGTATAATTTTAGCCGCCTGATAACCGTCCATAACCGGCATATGTAAATCCATTAAAATAAGCTTATGCTTGCTTACATCTAACTTACTAAGTGCTTCCGCACCGTTTATGGCTACATCAATGCCCGCACCCCACCGTTTAAGGAATGTCTGTGCAACCATTACATTCAATGGATTATCCTCCACCAATAAGATATCTATTCCGGCAAATGGTTTACCCTCTTTTGGCAGCTTATTTTTCAACTCCCGCTCAGGTAATGACTCCCCTGCCCTCTCAAAAGTCTGGATGAAATAAAATACCGACCCCTTTCCTTCCTCGCTAGTAAGCTGCAGTGCAGAGTTTTGAAGCTCTAGAATACGCTTACTGATTGCAAGCCCCAGGCCAGTTCCGCCAAAGCCTCTTGATGTTGATGAATCAGCCTGAGTAAAACGTTCAAATATTAGTGCCTGCTTATCTTTTGATATACCAATACCCGTGTCTTTAACAGCTATTTTCAGTTGGATGGTTGATTCATTTTGTTCCAACATGGTTATGCTTACTTCCACATATCCCGAGGGTGTAAATTTGATGGCGTTATGCACCAGGTTAGTTATCACCTGCGATAAACGGATGGGATCGCTCAACACTTTAGTTTTTATATGCTCATCTACCGTTAATTTGAGCGCTATACCCTTGTCTTCTGCTGATGTTTGCAAACTGCTAACCACGTTGCGTGCAATAGCGATAACATCCATTGCAATGTGCTCAAAGGATATTTTTCCCGCTTCAATTTTGTTATAATCAAGGATGTCATTTACAATAGCTAACAAATTACTTGCAGAGAATATTATTACATCCAATTGTTCCCGTTGATCCTGCCGGGGATCATTTTTAAGCAACAAATGGCTCATGCCAACTACCGAGTTAAGCGGTGTTCTTATCTCGTGACTCATGGTGCTTAAAAATTCTGTCTTCGCTTTCAGACCCTGCTCAGCTTGCTTTTGAGCGCTTTTTAAAGCAAACGATACGCGATGAGAAAGAACAAGTGATTGTAAAAAGAAAAAGCTAACATAACCCAAAAAGCTAACAACCTGCAATTGTGGAATGAAACCCCAGTAGTGAAATAATGAAATAGCGAAGACTATCATTAACGAAATGGAACTTGACAATGAATAAATAGAGCCCGGACGCTTGCGTCTATAAGCCTGCAGGTATACATAAGGTATGTACACCAAACAAAACATCATCAATATTAAAAACGGATTAACAAGTTGTGTAAAATAGTATGGCGGTAATATCAGTGAGCTAACCGCAAACAAAAAGCATGTAGCGCTGATGATATTAAGTATGGGCCTATTAATGTCGAGCGGGTAAAGATAACGGCTGTATAAACCAAACAACCCTATACCGGTAAATAATGTAATGTATTCCAGCCTGACGGTAACGTACCAATCCAGATTGGGCATTATGGTATGCAGTACATAATTATCAATACCAATAATGCGGTAGCTGTAGACGATAACGTAAAGAGAAAATAGTAAAATAGCTTTATCGCGGTTGCCAAAAAGGTAAAGGCCGAAGAAAAACAGTCCGCCCATAATTAAACAACCGGTAAGCAGCAGGTCAATAGCTTCGTCGCGTTGCCTGTCAAGCTTTACCTGTTCCCTGTCTCCTAAATAGAGTGGCTTGGTAATACCGCCTTTGCTATGCACAAAGTTGGCTATCTGCATCACCAGATTAATTGTATCTATATTTTTTGGTATATCAATTGTTTTATATTGCCAATGTGGTTCAAACCCTTCCGCAGTGCGGCTTACTTTACCGTTGCTTACTTCTGGCACCCCGTTTACATACAGAACATAAGCGCTGTACACATCGGGCACTGATAAACGCAATTGGCTGTGTTCTTTTGGCAACAGGACTGTAAGCTTATAAGTGGCGTAACCAAGGGCCGGCAACTTTTTACCGTCTATCTTATAACCGCTACTCCATAACGAGGGAAAATTTACAAGATGAGCCGCGCCCGTTGCTTTGTCAGTGGGAGAAAGCAGCTGTTGCCAGTAAAAAAGCCACTCTCCGTTAAGTTCTACCTTGTTTGTCAGAGTAGCCGAGCGAAGATCAAGCACACCTTTTTTTGCCACTGGATGATTGGGTATGGTCATCGCCGATGCACAGTGGC
>CBFGNU010000021.1:0-24634 GCA_965650195.1 uncultured Mucilaginibacter sp.
GCAGCTTTGTGGCTCGATTTTGAAGAAGAGCAAAACAAAGGCAACTTTTTTAGCTATGGAATTGGCGCACGTACCTATGGAAGTATTTGGCCCGACCGGGTTCCGGAGCCTGAAATGTGGCAAATAAAAAAATCGGCTCAACCTATATCTGTAAAGTGGAGCAATGCCGAAAAAATGGAAGTTGAAGTGCATAACCGAAACTTTTTTACCAATACGAATGCCTTGGAAGCACGATGGAATGTAGAGGAAAACGGAATAACAATAGCTTCCGGAAAATTGGACGTGAATGTTGAACCGCAAGCAAAAAAGACCTTCGTTATACCTATCTCAAAGCCCCAGCTAAAAGCCGGTGCAAGCTATTTGGCAACAGTTAGTTTTCATACTAAAGAAGATAAACAATGGGCGCCGAAGGGTTTTGAACAGTGTTGGGATCAATTGGAATTGCCATGGGTTGTTCCTGCCGATAAAAAACCGGTACAACAGAACACCAATCCTTTAAAAGTGACAGATAATGCGCAACATTTAATTGTATCCGGAGCAAACTTCGATTATACCTTTAATAAAGCCGATGGACAATTGTCCTCCATGAAATACATGGGCAAAGAATTGCTGAAACAGGGAGCGCAACTTAATGTTTGGCGTGCCCCGCTGGCAAACGAACAGGACGACTGGACCTATACCGGGGGTAGAGCCGAGGGCTATGGAAAGATGGTTGCCGCTCCATGGTATTCCCTCGGTTTGGATAAAATGAAGTCAAAATTGGAAACATTCCGGGTTGAAAATAAGGCTGAGAATGTAATTGTCAGTATTCATCAACTTGCACCTTTTGGAAATTCAAACAGTGCAGGCTTCGACAATGAGATGGTTTATACGATCTCGCCCGACGGTGAAATTACTTTACAGCACACCATCGATCCGAATGGAAAAATGCCTACGGCATTGCCACGCATCGGAACAAAATGGGTTTTCGATAACCAAATGCAAAATGTAGAATGGTTTGGACGCGGGCCGCAGGAGAATTATCCCGACCGTAAAACCGGCTATCGGATGGGGCTTTATAAGTCGACAGTTGATGCGATGTTTGTACCGTATTTGATACCTCAGGATAATGGCTTGCGTACCGACAACCGCTATGTGCGGCTGACAAATGCTGAAGGAATTGGAGTGGAGTTTTCATCAACTGAACCATTCAATTTCAATTGCTATAATTACAGCACCGAAAATTTGACAAAGGCAAAATACACTTATAATCTGGTAAAATCAGATGGTGTCACATTCAATTTCGACTACCAAACTACCGGGGTAGGCTGCACGGCAATAGGGGTGCTTGATAAATATCAAACCATTCCTCAAGCCATAAAGTTTACAAGTTCTATAAAACCATTTAAGATCAATAAGTAAGCCTGGTAGTCTTTAAAATAGCAAGAGAAAAGCCTTTCAGTATATTCTGAAAGGCTTTTTGTTTTTTAACGTTCCCGCAGGGGTGTTCGTTCGGTACTCGTACGTAACACTTTGCAACAGCCGAACACCTGTTTAATACTGGTAATGCTTCCGTTCCGCAGGGCACAGGCTTGATGCTTTGGGGATGCTTTTAACGTAATGGTCTGTACCTAGTACAGAGTTGAAAAAGAAGTCGACAGCGGCTTTAAAATTGTCTATATCCGCTTCGTTGTTCATTAGGTGGGTAATGGGGTCGGCAAGTTCAAAAAAGTAGCTGCATTTGGGTATAAAGCCCCCTTGCTCAATGTATAAAGTAGCTTCTATAACGGGTGTGTCGCCGGGTAGTGTGGTAGTGGCAGCATCTAATACGCGTAGTTTCAAATTGGCTTCAAGGTGTGTAATAATGGTTATCCCCTGCTCTGTAGCTACTTTAAACTTATCCATATCCTAATGCTTTAACAATACAAAATTGCTAAAAATATTAGTAATTACAAAGCTTATTCTTTTAATTTGTGAGATAAAATTGACGGCTTATGGCAGATGTAAACCAACACCCAATAACTTATGAACAGCTATTAACCGAAGCGCTTGAACTGCTGGGCGATGTGCAACAACGCTTAGGCATGTTTGAAAGACAGGACTACTGGAAAATTAAAATAAAGGCAGAAAGTTTAAAGCAAAAAGCTACTGAGGGGGATATTAATGGCACGCCGCAAGTTTAGAAAGGTATATGTAATATGCCAGGACAATAAAATATTTGGCGATGTTAATTTTGCTATGGTGAATATGTACCGTGAGCGTAAATACGCCGAGGGCGTTTGCAAACACCATAACGAATCAGCCGTACACGAATCTCATAAAATGTATAACCAAGGTAAAAAAATAATAAACCACACCGTACACGCCTTTTACCTGGTACATGAGAGCTATTTTGATGAGAAGGAATAGAAATACTTTAACTTTATAATAAGATGCCCTACGAAGGTCCCTACACGATTAATTATTGCGATTACGTTTTGCATGTAAGCGAAGCGGTAATTAAGGGTACACGCGTTTTTCATGTGGAGTTTTCAATTAACGTAAAACCTGTTAACTTAGTAGTGGTTGATAACGGTAAGGGATTCAAGTTCTGGACGACCATACCAGAAGGCAGACAAGCGATTGCCGATGAAATAGGCCCGGTTATTGGCAGGTATTACCACGATAAAAAGAACAAATGATATGTGTTACTACAACGGACAAAAAGTATCAAGAACTGATTTGATAATGCTGCAACAGTTAGAAAAAGCTGTTAAAGATTATGACTTTTTAAACAACGGCGTTGTTAACGGCTTTAGTGGCATGCCCATAGCTGTGCTTAAACCTAATGCCGATAAAAGTAACTTTGATATTGTGCAAATGGAATGGGGCATAATTGCGCCCTTTATCCCTAACAGGCAGGAGGCTGATATATTTAAAAGGAAGTTTACCACGCTTAATGCCAAAGTAGAAAACCTGTTCACTAACGAAGCCGGTAAACGCTCAATGTGGGCCGATGCAGCAAGGAAAAGGCGCTGCTTAGTGCTATCAACTGGCTTTTTTGAATGGCGGCACGTATACCGCAACCATGCTAAAACAGGGCTTCCACTTAAAACGCCCGATAAATACCCGTACTACATAAACGTTGCCGACGCCCCTTACTTCTTTATGGCAGCTATTAGCCAGGAATGGACGGACCGAGAAACAGGTGAAATTGCGCATACCGTAGCGGTAACTACCACAAAAGCCAACCATTTAATGCAGCAGGTGCATAACTCTAAAATGCGCATGCCCACTATTTTAACCGATGAACTGGCGTGGGAATGGATGATGACCGACTTAACCGATGAACGCATTACCGAAATTGCCTCAACGCAATACCCTGCCGGGTTAATGACGGCTTGTACTATTACTAAAGAGTTTCAGGCTTTGCTGGACCCAACAGAACCATTTGAATACGCTGATCTGCCTGCATTGGAATTAAACCTGTAGTGTTCGTTCGGTAAGGAAACGCGACAATTTCCAACAGCCGAACACCTCATTAACCACAAACGGGATGCTTGCGGTAGCCAGGGTCCCGTCTCTGAGAGCTATAAAATGGAAGTAACTGATTTTTAGTAAATTATTGCTATTTTTCCTTTTTGCTTTTACGATGGATTTTTTCAACTCTTTTTTTCAAAATGCTAAGGAAAAACTTAGCAATCCTTTTTTTGGAACACTTGGACTTATACTTATCATTCACCATTGGGAGTTCTGGTATACATTATTTAATATCGGCGAAGTAAAAGGTTTAGAGATAAGGATAGCAACGTTACGGGCTATTGGAAAAATAGAGTTTACGGGGAGTACCATTGCCAGAGATGTTATTTGGACTTTTGTAATAATGATTATTGGGTATTTAATAATAGTAGGAACAAGATCGTTGGCACTATTTATAGACTTTGGATTGATGCCTGGAATTACTAAAAGGGTTATAAACAAAAATGTAATAGCTAGAAACGAGTATGAAGAAGTCTTAACTGAAAGGAATGAATATTCAGCTAAATATGAAGAAGAAAGGAAAGCCGGAAGATTATTATCAAAAAGTTATGACGAGCAACTTGCAGAAATAATTGTTAAAAATGGTCAAATAAGACAAATCAATGATCAAGTATCTGCTCTTAATGAGAAAATCAAGGAAGTAAATGATTCACTCACCTTTAAAAATAGTGTGGAATTAAAGTTGAATGAAAAGCTTATCAATATTACCGATGAAAAATCAAATCTCGAAAAAAGAATCGTGAGTTTGGAGGCAGATAACAAGGCTCTGTATTCTGATAGAAATTTTATTCAACAGTTGTTATTTAATGATGAAAGTAGAACTTATTGGGCATCAATAGCAGTATTGCCACCCCTTGTAGAGAAGCTCGTTCAAACATTGAAATTTGACGGTTTTTGGAATGGTTTTTTAAACGTCGTGGAATATGAAAGACACGGTGGAACTATCGGCACTGAAATTTACAGTCAACTTAAGCCTTATGGTGTCTTGACCGATGATGACTCTGAACGATTAAATGTAGTTGGAAGATTTTTAGCTGATAATGCTGAGAGGTTCAAAACAAAGCGGAATGGTCTCATTCATTAAATTTTCACTTATGCTTGCGCACGAGTGCCGCGTGTGACAAAATAGTAGGCGTTCGTTCGGTAAGGGAATGAGACTGCTTGCAATAGGCGAACACTTTATTAACCACAAGTGAGAAGTTTGGGGGAGCGAACTTGTATCCATCGCAATTTAATAACATATAAGGACAATTATTAAAAATTAATATGGACCTCTCTATCTGGATTTCAATTGGTGCTTTGTCGGTATCGTTATTTGCGCTTTATCAAAGTTATCTATCGCAGAAGCATACGGTTATTTCAAACATTGAAAATCAGTTAACGTTAAAGGCTCAAGATTGCAATAGACTTATCCATCCAATTACAAAAGCACACCCTACAAATACTCAAGATGTTTCTGAGGCTGTAACAGCTATTTTGTACGCTAAAGGACACTTGAGTTTAGCTTATAAAAATCACGCGTTGCTTTTATTTACGTGTGATCAAAATGATTTCATTGAATTCTTTTTATTGCAATTACATTCATCCATAAAAGAGCTTATTAAAAATCCGTTGCCGTCAACTGTAAATGACCTCGCTTTGCGACGAAAAATTCAAAGTCAACATAATGAATGCAAAAAATTCTTAAATTTATAGTGTTCCCCTCTCTGGCGCGAGTATGCAGCGCAGCCAAGCGGGCTGAGTACTCGTGACCAACAATTTCCTATGCCTATCCCACGGAGATTGCTTCGTTCCTCGCAATGACGTGATGGTTACTGTTCGTTCCCCACCCGAACACCCCAACACCTACCGAACACTCATCAACCAATCCACTATATCCATTCAGCCTCTGGTCGGTGTTGTCACCGCACCAGTGTTGCCCCTCACGCTGGCGCACGCGTGCCGCGTGTGACAAAATTGGTTGGTGTTCGTTCGGTAAGAGAATGAAACAGTTCGCAACAGCCGAACACTTTATTAACCACAAGCGGGACGCTTGCGGGAGCGGAGTAAATGCTTGAATATATTAAATCAACAATACGGGAGATATAATTGTCGATTTTAATAAATAGAAATGCCGCATTCAATTATAAATGCGGCATTTCTATTAAGAGACTAAGTCTTAAAAGAGACTGTTTCTACCGTGTTAGCGGCATATTTTTATCTTCGGACGCTGCCCTTATACTGTGGAGTCGCAGTCATGCTGAATACTGCCTTGTCCTTATCTGCATCCAACAACAAAAATTGCGGGTTTTGAGCGGTATAAGGTTTCCAGGTACTTTCCAGTTTACCATTAGGGTTGCCTGACTTAGCAAAATTGGTCCAGAAGTCAACCATTTTCTTACTTAATTCTTCGTCGCCGGCTGTAGACGGGCGCCAGCTGTGGCGTAGCGAGTGGAAAATGTACCATAGGTCGGCAGAGTGGAAAGCGCCACTTGCATCGCCCGGAAGCTGACGCTGAAACATATAAGCATATGTTGGCTTTGTGCTCTGGCCTGCACGCAATGCAGCGAAATCGTTGATTGGCTTGGTCATGTCACTTAGGTCATTAGATGTAAAACCAATCATATATGGGATATCTGGTATCTCTCTGGCCATTGCAGCTTCTGAAAAAGTTTTCTTTAAGAAGTAGTTGTCGATAACAGGGCTCCAAGCCAAACGCATTTTTGTAGCTTCAGTGTATTTTTGAGACATTTGAAGCAGTTCGTCGAAAGATAGGGATCTCATTTCGGCTAGCGTTTTCTTACCGAAGTGATCCATCATTCTTTTGTTTTGTAATTGCGCAGTGTCTAAAGAAAGTCCTGGCCTGCCATTTGTATTAAGTCCGCCACCGCTCATGCTAATGGCTTTACTTATCATGCTTTTAGAGACAGGAGAAGCACATAAAGATTGTACGCTACCGGCACCGGCGCTCTGTCCGAAAATGGTGATATTTTTAGGATCACCACCAAATTGTTCAATGTTTTTGTACACCCATTTCACGGCTGCTGCCTGATCCATCAAGCCATAATTGCCTGATACTTTGTTCGGGCTTTCAGCCGACAAAAGCGGGTGAGAGAAAAAGCCCATCACGCCAAGACGGTAAGTAACAGACACCAGAATTACGCCGCGAGAAGCCCAATCTTCACCTCCGTCCATTTCAGGTTCGAAAGCAAATCCTTCGCGGTAGCCGCCACCGTGAATCCACACAGCAACCGGAAGTTTTTTAGTTTTTTCGCCAGCTGCTGGTGTCCATACATTCAGATAAAGGCAATCTTCTTTAAACGGAACACTGCCGCTGGCACGCCATTCTTTACCATAAAAACTGTTCGGATCCCAGGTAACCTGCATAGCTGCTGCTCCGTATTTGTCAGCTGTTTTTACGCCTTTCCAAGGCAATACAGGCTGAGGTTCTCTCCAACGCAGGTTGCCTACAGGCGGAGCTGCAAATGGAATTCCTTTGTAGGCAATAATTCCTTTAGTGGGGGTCGGAACTCCTTTAATTTGTCCTCCCTCAACGGTAAGTACCGGATTGGTGTCTTTTCTACTCCAGGAGGCAAAAAACACTGCAAGAGCCAGGAATAGAAACGGGATAAATAATTTCTTCATACGAGTAATTGTTTATTTGGTTGGTTAGTTAAAATTGGTTTGATTTATAAAGAAATAAAATGCAATTTAATCAGAAAAACTGATTAAGCAAGTTGTTTTAAGGGGTATCACCCCCCCGCTCCCCCCCTGCTTGGCGCACGCGTGCCGCGTCTGTCCTATTTCCTATCAGAGTTTATTCAGAGCGGGAATCGAACCCGCACTCTTACATCCTATGCCGCTGTTCATGTTCGGCGCGTTGGCCGTTGTGGTGTCTTATTACCGACAACTGAACGCGAGGGGGAGACAATAGCTGCTTTGCTGACGGTTTCGCCTGTTTCCTGCCTAAATCAATTCCTTATTCTCCAAATGCGCTATTGTTTTTTTAGCTGCTGCGAGCCTTATTTGCTTGTTTTTTTCGGTAAGTGTATGGGCAACCCAATGTTCCAGCTTATGATGCAAGGGGACTAATAGGGCACCTATGCCTATCAATATCAGCAACATTAACGGCGGTGAGTCGTGGGTAAGATGTGCAAGATAAGGGTGTATCAGTAGGTTGATGAATTCAAATACAGCCAACAGTACAATAACATTAAAGTATTTGATAAAATTCTCTTTAACAATAATGGTCCTGCTTAGGGCAAAAAATAAGGTCAAAAGGCTTAATATAATAACAGCAATACCTGCAAATTGAAGGTTATGCTTTCTTTCTTCCGTCGCTTTTTCCTCAGTACCGGCCAGTTCAATTTGCCGTAGCTGCTCATCAAACCCTAAACTTTGTAATTGGCTAAACCGCTGGCTGCTATATAACGAGTCTTTAGCCAGTGCAGCGGCTTTAAAATAAAACACGGCACTGTCGGCCATCTTACTTTTATCGTAACAGGTAGCCAAGAAATTTGCTGCATCGGCCAGTTGCGGGTTGTATTTTCCATTGCTAAGACCTTTATTATAGGCCCTTTTTCCATACACTAAGGCCGAGTCTGGCATATGTTGGCCTTTAAACACCGTGGCCATACCCAAAAGGGCGATACTATAGCCGGTATTGTTTCCAAACCGCTCCCAATAAGGCAAACTTAAACGATAATATTCAAGTGCAAGTTTCCCTTCGCCCATTTTTGAATAAATATCTCCCTGAACTGCCAAAGGAATGCCCAGGCGCATTGGCAAAAGTTTTTTAGTGGCTTCGTATCCCAATTGTGCATACACTCTTGCAGAATCATATTGGTTAAGGAAAAAATAGGTTCTGGCCAACATTGACAGGCTTATTGCGATTCCATCAGATTTTGCTCTTTCGTAAAGTTTTTTTGATTTCCGTTGGTAAGCTAATGCACGCGCATATTCGCCCACACTAACATAAACAACGCCAAGGTTATGGGTGTTTTGTGCCATACCTGCAATGTTATTAACGCTTTCGTTTAATTTTAACGCCTGTAAAAGGGCTTCCATTGCTTTGGCATAGTTCCCACTTTCTTGATGGCTGTTGCCTATCCGGTTAAAACAAAGTGCTTGGCCCTTAATGTAGTGTGCCTTGGTGGCTAATTTTAACGCCTCCAATGCTATTTTTATAGCCGTATCCGGTTTATTACCCGAATAATAAAAAGCCAGGTCGCACATTAAGTTTACCTTTAATGTGTCGTTTTTTTGGTTTTTGATCAGCCTTTTAAGACTATCGGTATTAACAGTTTGGCCTTTTGCGTAATTGAGTAAGAATAAAAAAAGCAGTAGCGGCAGTATAATTTTTTTCATGCGTTAAAATTGTGATTGGCAATACCGGTTGACTCAGTTTTCTTTGAACACGCACAAACTGATGTGTATGATATACAAGGCAATATACAAATACGATGGAGCATTTACAACTGCGGATATATTGATCTAAATTAACATTTGGCATTAGCGCAATGCTTAGCGTTCAGCCTCTGGTTGGTGTTGTCACCGCACCAGTAATGTCTGCATGTAGCTCCACAAAATTCTTTAACTTTTCTACTCAGAACATACCCAAAACGTGCAAGAACGTGTGGGTTTTGATCAAGTTTGGTGTTAAAAAATCCCGCTATGCCCCTGTTGGTGTTAAGCGCGTCGGCCGTTGTCGTGTCTTATTACCAACAACTGAGCGCGAGGGGCAACCCGCCTGTTCCAAATCCGAAAATCCGCTGTTCCAAAGTGTTCCAAACTGTTCCAAATCCCATAAAAAAAGGCTAAAAAAAGGCTAAAAAAAGGCCTAAAAACGGCCTAAAAGTGTTCCAAAGTGTTCCACGCTAAAACACATTAGTGCTATAAATCAGCAACTTAGTACCGTCAACAGCTTTTACACCCTTTATATTTTTTGGAACAGTACACAGCGGCCAAAATGGGTCCGGCCATAACCACACAATTGTGGCCCGCGTTCTACCTCACCGCAAGTTATTTAAACACCACCTTGGTAGCGCCATAGCCAAATTTCTCTTTCTGGGCATCCATAAAGGTTTGCACTTTGGGGTGCTTGCTTACTATTTTTTGCAACTCGTGGCGTAAAGTGCCGTTGCCGGCGCCGTGAATAAATATCATGTCGGGCAGTTGGTGCACAATGGCTGCATCAAGGGATTTGTTAAAATGCGCCAGCTGGATGTTCAATATCTCGGCACCGTTTAAAAACTGATGATCATCCCGCAGCTTTTCTATATGTAAGTCAACCTCGCGGCCGGGCTTGGTCAGGGTTATCTTCTCTTCGGCGGTTTGGAAGAAACTCTCTTTTAACTTTTCGGCATCAATAACCAGTTCAGACTCATCCAAGCGGATCTGCCACCCCTGTTGATCTATGATGGGCAGGTTTTTCTTTGTTCCTGAAAAATCTTTGGCTTTAAACTTCTCCGCAAATGTTAACGGCGATGGCGATGCTATATTCTGACCTGTAAAATATAAAATGTTGATCACCACCTTCGGCCAAAGCTGCAGATCGGCCAATTGCGCTGAGTAAACTTTGACGGCACTATTTGGGGCGATGATACCCGCGTATTCGCCTTTAAAGTCTTGCTTCTCCGTTGTAAGCGTTGCCAATAACTGGTATGAGGTAGTATTGATGAGGTGAAAATGCACTACTGAATTAGCTTTTGCATCGGGCACAACGCCTAAGTAAATGCCCTTGGTTTTAAATTCGGCTGCGGGTATTGGAGTTTTTTCGCCCTGAGCGGTAACTGCTGTACCCGGCGCTTTGTAACCATGCACCAGTGTAACTTTAGCGGCCGGCACAGGTATCTCAAAATCGTCTTCAACGGTTACGCCAATCATTTGCTCATCTATAATGCGGGTTATAAAACCCTCCAGCTTCTCGTCAACAAAGCGAACAAAATCACCTAATTTATATTTCATAGTAATTGTTAGTGGGGCAAAGCTACCTTATAAACCCCGCCCGTCCAAGCTTACAGCTTAGGCGGACAAAAATTTAAGCGCTCACGCTTAAATTAATTCAACATATTGTTAACTTCATCAAAATATAACCGTTCACATTAGCAATTAACCCACGATGAAAACCATATTTGATAAACCCACCCGCGAAGAAATAATTAACAGGGTAAGCGCCCTAAACCAGAATAGTACGCCGCAATGGGGCAAGATGACGGTTTACCAAATGCTTAAACATTGCGTAAAATGGGAAGACATGCTGTTAAACAAAACACAGTATAAGCAAGTATTTATGGGCAGGATTTTTGGCAGAATAGCTTTAAAAAATATGCTGAAAGACGAACCGGCAAAACGAAATCTGCCCACCGTACCTGAATTCAATATAACGGGCAGCGGCGATATTGAGGCGGCAAAAAAAGAATGGATAGATCTGCTTACCGAACACAACGACCACGAACCCGCTGGTTTTATGCATCCCTTCTTTGGCCAACTAAGCGCCGATGAAGCCGGCCGCATGGCTTACAAACACACAGACCACCACCTGCGTCAGTTTAATGTTTAAGTAATCTAAAATACAAAATGGCAAACTTTAAATCCTTTTATTTACTGTTGATTGGTCTTACTATAAGCACGGCGGCGTGGTCGCAAATTCTAAAAACCGAGACAGATGCTACAACAGGCAAAGAGATCAGATCAGCAGTGGTATTATTCCCTAACGGGATGGGGCACCAGTTAAACTTTTTGTCTAAGGGAGATGAAAAGCTTATTGAATTTGTAGCGCCAAGGTCATTGGAAGGCTACCCGGAGAGACTTTTAAAAACGATGGCTATCAAAATTACCCTTAAAAACGATAGTGTATGCCATTTTCCGCTTGATGTTACTAAGTATACAGCGCTTGATGATCACGGGTTTCTGCGATTATCTTTGGTAGCTGTTGCGCAGGATAAGCAGTTAGCATTTTTACTCAATAGCCAGGTTAAAACAATTGCCTTGGATTTCGGAGACCAAAAAGATCTCAAAATTCCCGGCGTATCCGATAACAACCGCAGAGAAATAAAACGGGCCGTAGCCTATGTAATGGGCAGTCAGAAGTAAATACCCTCCCAAAAACTAATATCAATGTAAAAATCATCCTCCCATACGCTGGTTTGACAAAACCATGAGGCATGTGCCAAGGTTAATTTTCCATATTCGCTAAAAAAACACAATGGCACATCTATTCTCCCCCATAAAAATAAAAAACATCGAATTTAAGAACCGCCTGGCGGTATCGCCCATGTGCGAGTACAGCAGCGAAGACGGCTTTGCCAACAACTGGCACCTGGTACATTTGGGCAGCCGGGCCGTAGGCGGCGCGGCGCTGGTAATTACCGAAGCAACGGCCGTATCACCAGAGGGACGCATAAGTTATGGCGACCTGGGCATCTATAAAGATGAGCACATCACCAAATTAAAAGAGATAACCGACTTTATTCATCAACAGGGCTCGGTGGCAGGCATACAGCTGGCCCATGCGGGCCGCAAGGCAAGCCATGAAGTGCCATGGAAGGGTAACGCGCAAATAGCTTCAGATCAGCCCAACGGTTGGCAAACTTACAGCGCCAGTGCAATCCCATTTGGCGAAGGAGAGCAGCCACCTGTTGAGTTGGATAAGGCAGGCATCGAAAAAGTTAAAGCCGATTTTAAAGCGGCGGCATTACGCGCTTTGCAGGCCGGCTTTAAAGTGGTTGAACTGCATGCTGCGCATGGCTATTTGATGCATCAGTTCTATTCGCCATTGAGCAACAAACGTACTGATGAATACGGCGGCAGTTTTGAGAACCGCATACGCTTAACATTAGAGATTATTGATGCCGTAAAAGAGGTTTGGCCTGAAGAGAATCCGTTATTTCTACGCCTGTCTGCAACCGACTGGACCGAAGGCGGCTGGACTATTGATGACTCCATAAAATTGGCTATTATTTTAAAAGATAAAGGTGTCGATTTTGTAGATACCTCATCAGGTGGTAATGTGCTGGCTCGGATCCCACTAAAACCCGGCTATCAGGTTGAGTTTGCCGAAGCCATCCGCAAAACAGGCATATTAACCGGAGCTGTAGGCTTGATAACTACACCCACCCAAGCCGACGAGATAATACAAACCGGCGAAGCCGACATGGTGATAGTGGCCCGGGAAATGCTGCGCGATCCGTATTTCCCGCTGCATGCCGCGCATGTGCTTGGGCACGATGTGAAATGGCCGGTACAATATGAGCGGGCGAAGTTGGTGAATAGTTGATTGTGATTGATTATGTAGTGACTGGTTTATGACGTACAACAGGCGGAATATCATAGCAGCATGTTGCCGGGCACCAATTCCACCGAAAATGTAGCTTTTGTAATCAAACAAAAAGTTGTATTATTGAACTGAAAACGAATTTCTTCGGCTCATCACACAGCTTTTTTAAACACTTATATCATGCATAAGCTTTTATTTGCTTTGCGGCTATTAACTTCGCTTATAATAATAGGCGGCGCTAGCCTTAGTGCAGCAACTGCTCAAACACCCGTTAAACCCGATGATAACCGTTTTACCAAAGTTGTATTGGCACAACGGGTTGAAGAGCCAATGCAGTTTCAAATACTAAAAGATGGGCGCGTAATTTTTGCAGAACGAAAAGGTAAATTAAAGGTGTATGATCCTGTGTCTGGTAAAACAAGCGTAATTGGCCAATTTGCAGTAAGCACCAAATATGTAAGTCAGACAGGCGAAATTTCTGAGGGCGAAGATGGCCTGCAGGGTGTGATACTTGACCCTGATTTTGATAAGAACCATTGGATCTATATTTATTATTCTCCCGCCGGCGATGAGCCAAAAAACGTTTTGGCCAGATACACCTGGCTGGGTAATAAATTGATGGAGGGCTCGCGCAAGGAAGTATTAACTGTTGTAACACAGCGCTATGAATGTTGCCATGTAGGCGGCGGGATGGTTTTTGACAAATACAAGAACTTGTATTTAAGCACCGGCGACAATACATTTTCAAGAGCATCAGCGGGTTTTAGTCCGTTAGATGAAAGACCGGGCAAATCGCCGGAAGATTCACAAAAATCATCTGCCAACACTAACGACCTGCGCGGAAAGATACTACGCATACATCCCGAAGCCAATGGCACTTACACCGTACCCGAAGGTAACCTGTTTGCCAAAGGGACGCCCAAAACGCGCCCCGAAATTTATACTATGGGTAACCGCAACCCATGGCGGCTTACTGTTGACAGCAAAACTGGCTGGTTATACTGGGGCGAGGTTGGCCCCGACGGCGGGCGTGACGATTTTGAAAAACGCGGCCCTCAATCATACGATGAATTTAATCGCGCCAAAAAACCGGGAAATTTTGGCTGGCCCTATTTTGTAGCTAATAACAAGGCTTACCGTAAATATAATTTTGCGACCAATGAGTCCGGTGATTTTTTTGATCCTGAAAAACCAGTTAACAATTCACCTAACAATACCGGTCTTAAAGAATTACTACCCGCTACACCGGCATGGATATATTATCCCAAAAGCGTAATTGCGGAGTTCCCGCTGTTAGGCAGCGGGGGTAATAGCGCCGTTGGTGGCCCTATATATCACCGCAGCGATTTTACCTATGCCAAACGACCATTCCCCGCATATTATGAAGGCAAATGGTTTATTACTGATTGGGTGCGCGGCTGGATACATGTGGTTAGCATGGATCAAAACGGCGACTATGCCGGCATGGAGCCCTTTCTTGCGGACCAGAAATTACTCGGACCCATAGATATGAAATTCGGGCCACAAGGTGATCTGTATGTTTTAGAATATGGTAATGGCTATTTTAAAGACAACCCCGAAGCCCAATTGATACGTTTTGAATATAACGGCGGTAACCGCAAGCCGCAGGTACAGGTATCTGCAAGTAAAACGGCGGGCGCTGTTCCTTTAAATGTGGCGCTATCATCAACCGGCACAATTGACTTTGATAAAGGCGATGTTTTAAAATACAGGTGGGTAATTACCAAAGGTGGCGGCACTTATAAAATACTTAACCAGGCAAATCCCCTTATAACTTTAACGTCGCCGGGCATATACCGGGCAACCCTTGTTGTTACCGATAGCAAGGGCGCCACCAACAACAAATCGGTGACTATAAAAGCAGGGAATGAGCCGCCTGTGGTGAACTTTAATATCACGGCAGGCAATTCCAACTTCTTCTTTCCGGGTCAAAGTATAGCTTATGATGTCAGCGTTAGCGATGCAGAGGATGGCAGCCTGCAAAACAAAAAAATATTGCCTGCGCAGATATCCGTTAGCGCCAATTACCTTGCCGAGGGCTATAACCTTACAGATGTTGCTCAAAAACAGATGAGCGTTGATGCCTCTGCACAGTTTGCAGGGGTTATTGCTGTTATGAACAGGAGTGATTGCCGATCATGCCATGCCACAAACGAAAAAGTATTGGGCCCGGCATTTATGCAGATAGCACAAAAATATAAAGGCGATTTTGCAGCGCCCGATCGTTTAGCCAAAAAGATAATAGCAGGCGGACAAGGCGTTTGGGGTGACGCCATGATGCCCGCCCATACCAACATGGCCGATGCTGATGCTAAAGCGATTGTTAAATACATACTGAGCCTTGCTAAACCACCGCGCGCGGCAAAAACGCTGGCGGTAAAAGGCACTTACATAACCAATGTCCCCCCGGATGAAAACCCCGACGGTACTTTTATATTTCGCGCTGCTTATACAGATAGGGGAACGAAATTTGTAGGCGCTCAAACTACCGAGCGTGTTATTGTATTGCATAGTCCATTGGTGCCGATATCAAAACTTGCTAAAGCACAGAATATTGACTTTAATGCCGACAGCACGTTGGCCACCACAAACAAAGCCGGAGGCTGGTTAAAATTCAATAAAATTGATTTAACGGGAATTAAGCAGATAGCTTTGATAGGCGCATCGGCCCGAGGCCCGGGTGCTACTGATGCTACGGGTACTGTAGAGGTGTATGCAGGCTCATTGCAGGGCAAATTACTGGGTAAATTTTCAGGCAGTTATACCGGTTTAAACAGCTTTAAAATTGATCTGAATGAAAGTACAGGAGTTACTGATATTTACTTTGTATTTAATGGTTCGCCTATAAGGCTAAACAGTATAAGGTACAACATCTCCAACCAATAAAACACAGGTATTATAAACTCAAAATATAAACGTCTATTTATGGAAAACCGTCGTGATTTTTTGAAAAATATGGGAGTTTTGGCTGCGGGGTCAATGCTTTTACCTTCACTGGCAACAGCCGGGCCTAAAAAGATAAAAACCATTGGCATTCAGTTGTATACCTTTCGCAAAGAAATGATGGCTGATGCTAAAGGAACGCTTAAAATAATTGCCGACCTGGGTATTACACAAATAGAATCTGCCGCCAGCAACCTCGGGCTGTTTTACGGTTTAACCCCTGGTGAAATGCAAAAAACCTGCAAAGATCTGGGCATGACCCTTCGTAGCGCGCATTGCAGCATTGACAGCAAATGGGAGAACACCGTTGCACAGGCTGCCGAGTCAGGACAGGAATATCTGATATGCTCTACTCTGCCCAGCCGCGGCCATACAGTTGATAACTATAAAAAGGTGTCGGACACGTTTAATAAGGCTGGCGAAGATTGTAAAAAAGCAGGTGTTAAGTTTGGCTTTCACAACCATAACACCGAGTTTCAACAGGAAGGAGGAGAAGTGCTTTACGACGTGATGTTAAAAAACACCGATCCGCAACTGGTACATATGGAAATGGACCTGGGTTGGGTATTAGCCGCGGGAAAAGACCCGTTTGAATATTTCAAAAATTACAAAGGCCGTTTTCCGTTATGGCATTTAAAAGACATGAATGGCTCCCGCAGTACCGAGTTTGGCAACGGAACTTTGGATATAGTGGGCTTACTAAAACACAGTAAAGATGCCGGTATGAAATATTTTTTTGTTGAACAAGAGGAATATCCCGCTTCGCCATTAGAAAGCACTAAGATCAATATGGCTTACCTTGAAAAACTGGATATATAAACTTTATACAAGATCTCCTTTTAATTAATAAAGCGGCTCTGCTACCACTTTGCCATCTAATTGCGCCTTGTAATCAGACTTTGATGTTATCATTTTCATTATTCCATAGTACACCGGAAAAATTCGGGCTTCATCGTAATTTAGATTGGACAATAAATCTTTAAGATTGTCAGCGTCCTTATGAGGCAAACTATATTTTAAAAAGACCGTCTGCTTCTCATCATATAAATTGTTTTTAACGATGTATTCCTCAAGTAACTTATCCATTAGGTTGCAGTTCACATCAATGATGATTTTGTATTTGGTTTCACAATCATATGAATAGTTTCCTTTGATGCTGCCTAATCAAATTTGGAGTTTTGATGGGCAGAACAAAAAAAAGCGCCCCTTGCGGGGCGCTTCCAACTGATAAGGGTCAGTCAAAATTATTTAGCCGGCTTATCGGCTTTTTGTGGCAAAACAACAGTTTCAGCCTGCATTTTTTTCAGCATCTCGCTGCCTATTAAGGCATCTAACAAGCCGTTACCATTGCCGTTTGCTCCACTTACCAAAATCTCGGGTACCAGCTTAATATGGTTGGCGGCAAGTGTTTCGGCTACGCGCACAATGGCGTATTGTTCAGAGCCCATGGCTTCGGTTTTTTGCTTGGTAACTTCGGCTTCGGCTAAACCTACCGCCTTAATTTTACCTGCTTCGGCAGTACCGTTCAAAGTTGTTGAATTGGCATCGGCGGTAGCGTTAACCGTTTTCACTTCGGCATCGGCCTTGGCGTTAATGGTTTTCACTTCAGCATCCGCTTTAGCGTTAATGGTTTTAGATTCGGCCTCGCCATGTGCGGCGGCCACTTTTGATGCCGCCAACTGCGTGTTGATCTCAACCTGGCGGGTTGATTTAACCACCTCAGGCTGCATATCTGCACCGGCTTTGGCACTCTCAAATTCCTGACGCTCCAACTGCGCGTTGCACTGTATCTCGTAAGTTATTTTTTCCTGCTCGGCCAGTTTACGGTCGGTTAGGGTCTTCATCAAAGCTTCCGGTGGCACAATGTCGCCTATCAGGGTATCCACGCCTACCACATTATAATCAGACAATACTTTGCTGATGTGGTGTTTTGCTTCGTCCTGCCTTTGGATACGGTTAGCCAGAAACTCTATCACATCACTTTTTTGTGCCGAGTTACGGAAATAGTTAGCAATGGTAGGTTCCAGCACCTGCGATACCAGGTTAAGGGTATTACCAAACCTTGCTATAACTTTTGGTGCCTCGTTGCGCGGTATGTGGATGATCTGTGATACGTCCAGGTTAAAGGTAAAACCATCGTGTGAACGCACCTTTATGGTACACAGATTTTTATCCAGTTCGTGCGCCTCAGTACGGCTGTTGGCCCAGTTTAACACAATGTTAGTAGTAGGTACAATCTCAACCGCGTGGGTGTGAACATTAATAGGATGCTTACCGGGATCGAGCGGTTCATCCCAGACACCTTTTTCCTGCTTTTTAACAATATTACCGTGCTTAAAAGCTTCGCCGCTGGTGTCGGTACCTTCCGGCCCAACAAACGAGTTCACTACGCCCACAAAACCGATAGGAATGTAGATCATATCTACCTGCTCTACTGTTACAAACCAAGGGTTAAGGTAATAGGTACCGGCCAGTATCACATCCTCCTGTAAACCCTTCATGCCCCCCGCGTTAATAAAAGCTATCGGATCCTGATAGTTTTTATGGCCGTTTACGGGCATACCTGCAATTTCGCCTTTGCCCAGGGGTTCGCCGTCGCGGGTGGTTACAATACCCACTTTGTTATCCTGAATTTGGGTAACAGGCACCATTTGCACCTCGAACAAAAAGTTGTTGATACGGTAGCTGCCTGGTGTTAAAAACGCGGCCTGCGCGCCTTTTTGCCCGTTATTGTCAAGGAAAGCAATAGCATCCTGAAACTTGTCGCAATCAACAGGTTTACCCAATACGCGACCGATATCCAGCGGCGCGCCATCCTTGGCTTTTACAAGACCCAGCATGTTTTGCTCAATAATAGTGAACGGAGCCATAGTGATGTCGTATTGCCACGGCCACATGCGCCAATACAAACCCGGCGCCAGGGTTTTTGCCTGCATACCCGCCTCGCCGTGAATGGCAACTATACGGCCATCAGGGAGTCGGTTAGTGTTTGACAAGGTGAACTTTTTAACAACCAAACCAATGCGGTCATCAGGAACGATAACCATACCACAAAAAACGCGAAGTACAAATTTGTACATCACCAACAATGCTATGACAGGTATTACCCACCATAACTGGAGAACTAAATTATTCATTACTTTATTTGATTTTTTCCGGAACCCTTAAGGTGCGGGCCCTCACAATACTTACAGCTTTTATTGGACCTTAGCTATATAGTGTCTATTTGACACTAACAGTTTCGGTTTGTTACAAAAATTCATGCTTTTTTTTCAAGAACATATCACAATTTAAGTTGTTGCCTATTATATAGGCGTCCTCCCGTTAACGTAATATCAGCATTATGAAAACCAGCGAAAAAACCCCAAAGCCGGTAACCAAAACCGGTGGCCGGCAAAAAGACACATCCCAAGCCGAAGAGCTAAAAACCGAAGGCCCTTTAAGTGAAAAGGACGAAGTAAAACAGGCAGAGCGAAATACGCAAAAGCAACAAAGCAAGGGGAAATAATTTGCTACTTTAGGTTGATGAAACTTATCAGCTAAACCCGTAATGAAGAACTCACAGCTAATACTATTGCTTGTTTTATGGTCCCTTTCTTTTAACGCCTTAGCGCAACAGCCGGACAAGCAACTCTATCGCGATATTATACGAATGGATAGTATTTATTTTGATGCCTATAACCGGTGCGATATGCAGAAACAGGCGACTATCTACGCGGATAGCCTGGAGTTTTACCATGACGGCAGCGGACTGGAAACATCCAGGGCGAAACTGCTGGCGGCAATAAAAGAAAATATCTGCGGTAAAGTAACCCGTGTACTAGTACCCGGAAGCATCGAGGTATATCCGTTACCCGGTTTCGGTGCGGTAGAGATAGCGCAGCACCAATTTATTAATCACGCCCAGAATGACCTTTTATCTAAACCCGATAAATTTGTGGTGGTATGGCGATATCGGAATAAGCAATGGCAAATAACGCGGGTGATTAGTCTGCATATGAACAATTGAAAAAAGGGCTCTTACTAAAATGAAACAAGCTGAACGCAGTTCCATAGGCGCACAACAACGACGGATAATTGCTAATTTAGTCCAATGAAACCTATCAGTTTAAAAAATTACGCCTACTTTATTTTATTGGGATGCTTACTGTTCAGCGCTTGCAAGCATGCGGTTACGGCTACTGATTTGTATGGTAAATGGAACTATACAAAGGTAGAGAACCCAGACCAAAGTCCGCCGGGCGGGGTACCAACCTACGAGCTGCGGGAACAGGCCCCTTATATTGAATTTACAAAAGCCGACAGCCTGCGCATGGTTTGGGGCGGGAAACTTCTTTCGCACGGAACTTTTACCGTTGATGGCACCAACATACAATACTAAGAAATTTTACCCGACGGCAGCACCCGCAGTTTCCCGTTTTATATTTCGAGCTTTAAAGATGGCAACATGGTTTTTGAGACAGTTGGGAAAGATGTTTCGAGGGTAACGGTGGTGAAAGAGTAGTTTTCAGTAGGCTTTAATTTTTTTCAAAATAAAAGGTGATACTTACGTTATTTTAGGAACATCTGTATAAAAGCGCATTATTATGGCGAATGACATTTCTCTTTCAATGGCAGAACAACGGCAGCAGCTCTTTATGCAGCTGTATAAAAAAGCCTTTCCCGGCGTGGCGAGGCATGTGGCCCGTTTAGGCGGATCGTTTGATGAGGCTAAGGATGTGTTCCAGGATGCGCTGGTAATTTATTACGAGCAGTGCATAGCCAAAAAAATTGAACCGGATAACCCCGCGGCCTACTTAATGGGGACAGCAAAAAATTTGTGGCTAAAACGCTATCACCAAAATAATAAATTCACCTCGCTAGACTTAGTTGAAGCCTTGCCGGAAGACGAGCATAAGCAACCCTCAGACCGTAAGCTGCTGCGCTTTTTACAAACTGCCGGTAAAAAATGTATGGACCTGCTTAAAAGCTTTTACTACGATGAGCAACCGCTCAACGAAATAGCCGAAGCATGCGGATACTCAGGTGTACGGTCTGCAACAGTTCAGAAATACAAATGCCTTGAAAAAGTGCGCGAAACCATAAAACAAAAAGCCCTGACGTATGATGACTTTATGGCGTGAAACGCAACAGATAGAGACCCATTTACTGGGTACAGCGGATACAGGCAATGCCCTGCTTTTTGAGGCCCGCATGCTGCTGGATGATAACCTGGCCGATAAAGTGCTGTGGCAGCAGCGGACTTATAACATAGTGCGGCAATATGGGCGGCAGCAGCTAAAAACCGAACTCGAAGAGGTGCATCAGCAGCTTTTTGAAACGCCGCGGCATCAGGGCTTCGCACAGAGAATAAGAGCGCTTTTCAGCAAAAAATAAACCCTTAAACGTATGAATATCGACAAAAAAGAATTCCGCAAATTTGCGGTGGGGCACTGCCATGTCAATACCGACCGTATTGACCAATACATAAACCAAACCGAAAAGATTGCCTTGCCACAGGCCATGACACCCTATATTACCGAAGAACGCGAGATGCGGGTGGCCCAGATGGACGTTTTTTCGCGACTGATGATGGACAGGATAATATTTTTAGGAGCGGCGGTTGATGATAACATTGCCAACATTATACAGGCGCAACTGCTCTTTCTGCAATCAACAGATGCTAAAAAAGACATTCAGCTCTACATCAACTCGCCGGGTGGATCAGTTTATGCAGGTTTTGGCATTTACGATACCATGCACTTTATAAGTCCCGACGTAGCTACTATTTGCACCGGTACGGCCCTTTCCATGGGCGCCATTTTGCTATGCGCCGGGGCGCCGGGTAAGCGGGCAGCCTTGCAGCACTCGCGGGTTATGCTGCACCAGCCGCTTAGTGGTGTGCAAGGCCCGGCATCAGACATTGAAATTACTGCCCGCGAGGTATTAAAAGTAAAAAAGGAATTGTACGAAATAGTTGCCAAACACAGCGGGCAAACCTATCAAAAGGTGCACGATGTTAGTGACCGCGATTACTGGATGGTAGCCGCCGAAGCCAAAGAATTTGGAATTATAGATGAGGTGCTGGGCTAACAGTTGGCAGTTATTAGTTGGCAGTTTGCTTTTACGGCCATTATGGTGCGTTGCTTCCACTCACAACAATCTTACCGGCAGTCGCACCTACTTGTCCGGCCATGTTTGCACCTTCAATTTTTAAACTGTAGGTAGCCGGCTTACCGGCGGCATAAAAGCTGATCTGCGCGTTGCCGTCTTTATCGGTAATAATGCTGGGCTCCCAATGAATGGCTGTGCGCAGATCATACTTTACGGCATCGCTTTTCACCAAATACCTGGGACGGTAAAATTGCTTGTAGGTATTAACCGCCATAGGGCGGTATACCTCTGCGCCGGGTATTTTTTCCAGGTACGGGCCTATGCCTGCGCGGGTGGTGATATAAACTGTACCAAAACCCATCCGCTTAAAAACCTCAACACCGGTTACATCTGCCGCTTTTATTCTGCTTAGTTCGTTTATCAAAAAATCAACGTAGCCCCTGAGGCCCGCCACGCGTGTATAAACCATGTTAATGTTTATTCCATCTATCAAAAACCTTACGGGGATCCTATTTATACCCAGTGTTATAGTAGTTATAATTATACCAGTGCCACGGACGGACGTTACCGCTGTAAACTCCCCGAAACCTTCAACATCCTTTTGCAATATCTGGTAAAGATTGCGCCCGTCTCGTTTTTGCAGGTCGGCATCGTCTAACACAAGGTCGGGGTTGCCAATTCCTAAAGCGTTCGATGCTCTGCTTATTCTCTTGCCTGATATCTGCACTTCCTTTAACAAGCGCCCATCGCTATTCGCTACATCAGCGACATCTTGCCGCGCTAAAGTGGTGTTCACGGTATTAATCAAAATGCTGTCGGCATTTACATACCATGGTAAAAAGGTTTCTTTAAGCGGCGCAAATTCAGGCGCATTAAACCTGTCAATTTTTATATCAATACCGGCGTTTTTACCACGCTTGTTTTTAGCTTGTATCATGTATGATGCCGTATCAACCGGCAACAAATCATCAAATCTGAACCGGCCATTGGCATCTGTCGTAGTCTCCAATATAGCTGATGGATTTTTTGATATAATTACTAATGGCGCGCCTACAACAGGTTTGTTGCCATAATTTACCACCGTGCCTTGCACCGCAAAAACAGGTTCGGCGGCAAAGGCGGCTTTTTGCGTTTCGTGCAATACCTCATCCCATTTATAACCTACCCAGCCCTGCGTTAATAGCAGGTTATCAAGCGCTGTTGTAACTGCGGGAGCGCCATCTTTAAAGTAGTAGCCGGGATCTTCTACCATGCCTTTCAGATCAGATGTAAACAGCAGATAGCTGGCCAGATTATTGCCTAATGAATCGGGACTCGTCAGGCTGTTATCTATAACTGATGCCGAAAAGCTGCCTTGAACAGGCTTTCCGTTTTTATCTTTTACAGATATTTTTACGGCGATACTGTCGGTTGCTTTGTAAGTGTTTTTATCAGTGGTGAATAAGATCTGCAGATCGTCATGGTGATTAACAAATACTATCCGCTCATTTACCGGCTGCTGTGCGGCATTCAGCAAGGTAAACCTTGTTATGCCCGTTGGAAATGCCGCTTTTGGAATGCGCCTTATCAGCTTGCCGCCCAATAGTTCTGCTCGTTCAACATAGCACACCACACCCCTCGACTGACCTATCAGGTAATGAACACCTGCGGGTGCTGCCGAAAACACCACAATACGTAATGAATCGCTCGTGTCTTCAACCCTTAAGCTACTGCCTGTATTTTTTACCTGCGGTAATTGTATCTTGCGCACTGTGCCGCCGGACAACGCAATTTCCGCAGTATAAGCCTGTCCCTTTTCGGGCGTTATTTCAAACGATCCCATGCCTTTATGCAGGGTGGAAAAACGTGTTATCTCTTTACCCTGACTATCCACAATTTTTCCCTTTATCTCCATCCCCCGGCCGTTTTCAGAAAGCACCTTAAAGCCAACTTTAGTTAACGCACCGGCCGTTAATGCTCCGCCTTCGGGCATAAATTGCAGGTCGGCATTTTCAGCATCGTCTAATATAATGGGGAGGGTAGCCGATACAGGAGTTACATCTTTTCCAATATCAGTAGTAGTTAAACGCAGATCCTTTGCTTTAACGCTCTGTGGAACGGTAAAATTAAAACCTACCGAACCGTCAAAGCCGGTGGTCATTTTATCATTGGCCAGTGTACGCCTGTCATCAAATACTTTTACCTGGATATCCTTTAATCGTACCGGCGTTTTATCCAGCGTGCTTAGGGCAAGCTTCGCTTCTACCTTACGCCGGTCACCTTCGCGGTGGCTGATAAAATTGGCGTTTATCAGTCGCGATTGCTCCCCGGAGGCGGTGATGATTATCTTTTTTGTAAATATATAATCCTCCTCAAAATTACGCATCCAGTTGGTGTATGCGCGCAAAACATAGTTCCCTTCGGGCACATCTATTTCGTCAAACGACAGGTTCCCCCATGAAAGGCCGAAATTCATTGGCACCATGGTGCGCTTTACACTTTTGCCATTTTCATCATCCAGTTCAACATATACCAGGCCGCTGCGTTTTGACGCGGTTAGGTAATCTGCATTCATTAAATAAACTTTAAACCAAAGGGTGTCGCCCACATTGTAGGCCGAGCGGTCAGTATGCAGATATAATTTTTCTATAGGCAGCCTCGCCCTTGCCGAGTCCATTTTGCTTTGTATTACATCAATGGTTTTGGCGGATTGAGAAAAACAATTTAACCATGTCGCCACCAGTATAAACGGCAGGATGTATCTGATCAAATTTTTCATTTAACTTTAACTGGATGAGGATATTTTATAAAATAAAGTAAAAACCACGCCTTTTACAAGCAACT
>CBFGNU010000022.1:0-24546 GCA_965650195.1 uncultured Mucilaginibacter sp.
ATTCTCTATAACGATGATACCCAATTGGTAATTCCGCAAATATTGGAGCTTCACCAACAGTTTTTACGCCTTGCAGGCGTTTGATATCAACCATGATAATTGACGACTTTATTCTTATTAATGAAAACGGCATCTATTGTAAGTATGGCGATTTTTATCTTGATCCTACCCAGCCGGTAAAAACTGCCGTAATATCACACGCCCATGCAGACCATGCTATAAGCGGCAATGCCGACGTTTATTGCACTGCCCCTACCCGCATGTTTATGGAATTGCGTTACAGCCGTTATGCAGCCAAAGTTTTCAATATAGTCCCATATCACACCTCATTTAACATAAATGGCGTGCAGCTCACCTTTGTGCCTGCCGGGCATATGCTGGGTTCGGCTATGGTGTTGATGGAGTATAATGGCGCTGCATACCTGTACACCGGCGACTATAAGCTACAGCCCGATGCCACCTGCGAGCCGATTGAATGGGTTAAGGCTGATGTACTGATAACGGAAAGCACCTTCGCCGACCCGAAGATCATCCACCCCGACCCTATCGCCGAGATACAAAAGCTCAATAATATACAAAGCAATATCCTTTTGGGCGCTTACGCGACAGGTAAAAGTCAGCGGTTGATAAGAATGATAACTGACCATGCGCCGCAAAAAAAGGTATTGGTGCACCATCGCATAATGGCCATTAATAAGATATACGAGACCGGCGGTTTTCAATTGGGCAATTACCAGCTGTATGGCCGTAAACTGATGAAGACGCCTGGTGAGTGGGTTTATATTGTACCGCCTTTTACCTTCAATAGTTACATACGGGCAACTGATGTAAAACGGCTGTTTGCGTCGGGTTGGGACAGGTTGCAGGTTAACCGGGAGGATACGCTGTTCATATCAGACCATGTTGACTGGAATGACATACTTACCGCCGTGAAAGAAGTAGGCCCAAAACAAATATGGACCCTGCATGGTAACGGCAAACATTTGCAAACCTATTTTGGTGACGATATTTTTGTTAAATTGCTCAACTAATTAAGGTTATAATTTCCTTAATCGAACTTTTTTTACTTATTTGATAAAACTATCAACTAAAACTTGATAGAAAAATAAACATATTTGTATTGCGAAAGTTAATAAGCCCATGCGAATAGACGACGAAATTCAGAGTTCTAAATTTGAAGACAATTACCACAAAGTAGTTGTAAACATTGCCTATACCGAGGGATGGCTTAACAATACTTTACGTTGCCACTTTGAAAGACACAATTTAACCAATCAGCAATTTAATATTCTGCGGATACTGCGCGGTCAATACCCAAAGCCTGCAACCATAAATTTACTTAAAGAGCGGATGATTGACAAAATGAGCGATGCATCGCGCATTGTTGACAGGCTTATTCAAAAAGAACTGATAACACGTTGCACTAACGACAAAGACCGGCGAGCCGTTGACATCCGCATAAGCGAAAAGGGGTTGGAAACACTTGCAAAAATAGATGCCGAGTTTAAAACCAAAGACTTTTTGAAGAACAACCTCACCCCCGAAGAGGCAGGTTTATTGAGCGATCTGCTTGACAAACTGAGGGGATAATCGGGCCAAAACCACCTGCGTGCGTTTCACTAAATATATGAAACAAATGAAACGGGTGAAACGCTTTTTCTTGTTAAGTATCTGACTGTTAATCAATTGATTTTTTGTAGTGAAACGCTGTGAAACTACTTATAAGTCAGCAAATTTAGCTGTAAAAATAGCATAATACACTGATAATAAACGCCTTGTAAAAACAGCCGTTTTTGTTTCATCGTGAAACGCTTTTTAGCAACGGCGTTACGCCATTTAACGCTGCTAAAAATCCATCTTCATTATATTCTTAGCAAGGGTAACAGGCCTATTACTTGAAAAATCAATTGTATTACTCTACTTTTGATTTCCGGAGCACCCGGGATTATGAAAGATCTTGCCTACTTAAATAAATTCTTTTACAAATACCGCTGGAGGCTTATTCCGGGGATATTATTTGTCATTATCTCCAATATTTTCGGGGTACTCCCTGCGCAGGTTATACGCGTGGCATTTGATCTGGTAAACGAAAACATAAGCACCTATCAATTATTTTCGGGCTTTAACAGGCAGGATATTATTTACGATATTTTTGGAGCAAGCCTGATGCTTTTTGGCGCATTGGTGTTGGTTTTGGCTATTATAAGGGGCTTGTTCCTGTTCTTTATGCGGCAGACCATTATATTGATGTCGCGCCACATAGAGTACGATCTGAAGAACGAAATTTACGATCATTACCAGGCGCTGTCACTGGCATTTTACCGCAGGCATAATACCGGCGATTTGATGAACCGTGCTACTGAAGACGTTAGCAGGGTGCGTATGTACCTTGGGCCGGGTATTATGTATACCATTAACACGGTGGTTTTATTTATCCTGGTGATATATGCCATGCTAAGCGTTAATGTGCGTTTGGCCATATTCTCAGTTTTGCCCTTGCCCATACTGGCGGTTATCATCTACTATGTAAATAATATCATCAACTTCCGCAGCGAAAAGATCCAGGAACGTTTATCGTCACTCTCCAGCTTTGTACAGGAAAATTTTTCGGGCATCCGGATCATGAAATCGTATGTTCGCGAAGCATCAGTACGCGAAAAATTTGCTACCGAGAGTGATCATTATAAATCCCACTCCATGTCGCTGGTGAGGGTGCAGGCCTTATTTTATCCAATCATGCTCTTATTGGTTGGCCTTAGCAACGTTATCATTATTTACATAGGCGGTGTCGAAGTGATGAAAGGCAACATCACGCCCGGCAACATAGCCGAGTTCATTGTTTACCTAAGTCAGCTTACCTTCCCTGTTATGTCTTTGGGATGGGTTACATCGCTGATACAGCGCGCCGCCGCCTCTCAAAAACGGATCAATGAGTTTTTAGACGAAAAGCCCGAGATCATATCAACAGGCGATACTCCGCATAAAGTAGAGGGCCTAATCGAATTTAAAAATGTCTCCTTCAAATATCCCGATACCGGCATTCAGGCGCTTAAAGATATTTCATTCACCGCAATGCCGGGTGAAATGGTTGCAATCATCGGCAGAACAGGCTCGGGAAAATCAACCATCGCTAACCTGATGCTGCGTATGTATGATACCACGCAGGGTGAGGTAATGATAGACGGTAAATCCATTAAGGCGCTTAATTTAACCGATTACCGTCACCAGGTAGGCTATGTTCCGCAGGAAGTGTTCTTGTTTTCCGATACCATCGCCAATAACATTGCTTTTAGTGCCGATGTAGCAGATATGCCTGCAATAGAACAAGCCGCCCGCGATGCAGCGGTTTATAACAATATTATTAAGCTGGAAAATGGCTTTGAAACCCTGATTGGTGAACGTGGCATTACGCTCTCGGGCGGACAAAAGCAAAGAGTTTCTATAGCGCGTGCTATTGCTAAATATCCGCAGATCCTGATATTCGACGATTGCCTGTCGGCAGTTGATACCCGTACCGAGGAGGAGATATTAAATAACCTCGGGCGTATTATGCAGGGTAAAACCAATATTATTATTGCGCACCGCATCTCAACCATTAAAAATGCCGATAAAATTTTGGTGATGGATAACGGCGAAATTATAGAACAAGGCACCCATGATGAGCTATTGAGCCGACAAGGCACCTATTTTGAGCTGTACGAGAAACAACTGCTTGAAGAAGAGGAACCTGAAAACCTTAATTAGCGGTTTTTGGCGTTTTTTATGCTAATTTTTCTAAAAAAGCCAATATTATTTGATTTAATACTTGCAGATTGAAAAATTATTTATATTTATGCCAATCAAACTAAATTACAATACTATTTTAACATGGGAGATTTCGACAACAGAGAGCGCGAAGAGGTTTTTTCAAAGAAGGTAAGAGCAGGGAAAAGGACTTATTTTTTTGATGTAAAGGCAACACGGTCAAATGATTATTATATAACCATTACTGAAAGCAAAAAACGACTGGAAGACGGAGTATTTATTAAACATAAAATATTTTTGTACAAAGAGGATTTTGAAAAGTTTATTGAAGGCCTTAACGGAACAATTGACTACATAAAAGACCACCAGGAAGTTGTTGAAAAACGCTACGAATTTACAGAATCAACAGAAACTGCAAAAGCTTCTGCCGACGAAGATTTCTCTTTTGATAATTTATAAGACCAATCACGCTAAACCAATTATAATCTAATGGGAAACCTGTCCGGTAAACGGACGGGTTTTTTTGTTTTTAGTAGCCCGGTTTATTTTATCAGGAAATTATGCATGGTGATGACCGCAATGCTAAAATAGATCACCAATCCGGTTACGTCAACCAGGGTGGCTACAAATGGAGCAGAGGAAGTTGCAGGGTCGGCCCCTAATCTTTTTAATACAAGCGGAAGCATTGATCCCATTAACGATCCCCATAAAACTACGCCTATTAACGAAAAACCTATGGTTACGGCTACCAGGAATGAGTTAGGTCCGTAAATATCGCTAAACTCACTGCGGATGGTTACCTGTAAAAAGCCGATAATGCCCAGCGTAATGCCTAACATAAGCCCTGATAATATCTCGCGGCGCATAACCCGCCACCAGTCGGCAATAGTAACTTCGCCGAGTGCCATTGCCTGTATAATAAGTGTTGATGCCTGCGATCCGCTGTTGCCTCCGCTGGATATAATAAGCGGGATAAACAGCGCCAGCACAACCGCCTTTTCTATTTCCTTTTGAAAAAAACCCATAGCCGTAGCGGTAAGCATTTCGCCTAAAAACAAAATGATAAGCCAACCCACGCGTTTTTTAACCAACTTGAGCAGGGATATATCCAGATAGGGTTCATCCAGGGCTTCGGTACCACCAATTTTTTGAATATCCTCTGTGTATTCTTCGTTAGCTATCCACAAAATATCATCAACGGTAACAATACCCAGCAACACATCTTCATCATCAGTAACAGGCAAAGCCACCCGGTTATTCATCCTGAATACATTAATGGCTTCTTCCTGCGGATCTGAAGCATGTAGCGCAATCAGCCTGCCATCCATCAGTTGGCTTACTTTGGTTGATGGGTCGGCCAATAGTATTTCACGAATTCTAATGTCATCTAACAAAACACCCTTATCACCTAAAACGTAAATTACATCAATGGTTTCAGAGGCTTTGCCATATTCCCTAATATGCTCCAACACACGGTTAACCGTCCAGCTTTTTTTAACGGTGATATAATCGGGCGTCATTAAACGGCCAATGCTATTCTCGTCGTAGCCTAACAGCGAAAGCGCTTCTTTACGGTCGGCGGCAGAAAGGTGGAGAATTAGTTTCTTTACCGCGTCGCCATGCAATTCAGAGAAAAAGGCGGTGCGGTCATCGGGCGGTAGTTCATTTACAATCTCGGCTACCCTATCGCCCGAAAGTTTTTTGAAAATACGTTCCTGTTTAGGGAAATCAAGTATCCTGAAAACGTTTACCGCGCGGTTGATGGTAAGCGTTTCAATAAATTTAGGGCCTTGTTCCGGAAGTTCATCTATCAGTTCTTCAACATCAGATATATTGAGGTTGTTGAGGTAATCGCGCAGTTTTTCGTCGTTATTCTCCTCCAGCAATAATTCAATTTGCTCAACCATTTCTTCCATCATACGCCTGTTTTTACATGGGTTTTACTGCCTTGATCAATCTGCCACAAAAGTCGTTTATTTTTTCAAAAAACAAGGTGGTATTTTGTCTTATCTTTGCGCAAATTTTGTTCATGGTTAATAGATCATTGTTCATAGTAAAATGTAGCTATGAACTATCAACCATGAACTATGAACTAAACAAACTATGGGATTACAATGTGGTATAGTGGGTTTGCCGAATGTAGGGAAATCAACACTTTTTAACTGTTTATCAAATGCAAAAGCGCAGGCGGCAAATTTTCCGTTTTGTACTATAGAGCCTAATGTGGGCGTAATAACCGTGCCCGATGAAAGGCTGGTTAAGTTAACCGAGATAGTGAATCCTAAAAGCATTGTGCCCAATGTTATTGAGATTGTAGACATTGCCGGCCTTGTAAAAGGTGCCAGCAAAGGCGAAGGTTTGGGTAACCAGTTTTTAGGCAACATACGCGCTACTAACGCAATTTTGCATGTGTTGCGTTGCTTTGATAACGACAATGTTATACACGTTGATGGCAGCGTCGACCCCATACGTGATAAAGAGATCATCGATACTGAATTACAACTGAAGGACCTTGATTCAATAGAGAAGAAGATCCAGAAGGTTGAAAAAATGGCCAAAACCGGCGGCGACAAAGAGGCTAAAAAAACCTTTGAAGTATTAACGGTTTATAAAAATCATTTGCTGAGCGGTAAATCTGCCCGTACTGCACCCGTGCCTGAAGAGGACCAGGAATACATTGCCGACCTGTGGTTGTTAACCGCTAAACCGGTACTATACGTTTGTAACGTTGACGAAGCCGCTGTAAAAACCGGCAACGCTTATGTTGAGCGTGTTAAAGAAGCGGTTAAGGATGAAAATGCGGGTGTGCTAGTTATATCAGCCCAAATTGAAGCAGAGATTGCAGAACTGGAATCGTTTGAAGAGCGCCAGATGTTTTTAGATGATCTGGGACTGGAAGAATCGGGCGTTAACAAGCTTATAAAGGCCGCTTACAAGCTCCTTAACTTAGCAACCTACTTCACCGCCGGTGTGCAGGAAGTGCGCGCCTGGACCATTACACAAGGCTTCACCGCACCGCAGGCAGCCGGGGTTATCCATACTGATTTTGAAAAAGGATTTATCCGCGCCGAGGTAATAAAATACGACGAGTTTGTAAAATACAATGGCGTTGAAAGTGCTATAAAAGAAGCTGGTAAACTAAACATTGAAGGTAAAACCTACATTGTGCAGGATGGCGACATTATGCACTTTAGGTTTAATGTGTAGTTTGATTTCGAATTTCGGATTTTCAATTTCGGATTTATTCTGATTTCGAATTTCGAATGTTCAATTTCGGATTTAGTTTAATGTCGGATTTCGGATTTTCGATTTCGGATTTATTCTGATTTGGAATTCCGGATATTCGATTTCGGATTTTTTTCCAAGTTGTCTACAAGGATATCGACTTTATAAAATTATTTCAGTGCAAACTCAGTTTTTGATTGCCGCTTTTCTATCGGCATCTGCATAAATTTGCGGTAGCAGGCGCTAATATATTCTGAGATGTTAAAGTTCTTATCGTAAAAGGTATTTGCGTCGGGCTTGTACAGAAAAATAAAGTTGGAAAGTTCTTGCCCGGTAATCGGCAAATAGGGTCCGAGTGTGGTTGCATTAAAAATTCGAGTTATCTCCGTGTCTTTTTCATAACGTTCCATCCTGGCTTCTGATTCTTTTTTGCCTGCAAATAAGGCCGATGGACTAAGTTGTATGCCCCCTATGGGGTTACCATTCCTGTCTGTTTGATACCTTACCACTTTGCTACCTAATGGCCCCATCATGGGTTTAAGTGCGAAAGCACCGGGTGGAAACTCCAGTTCCTTCACCTTTACTTCTTTAAGCATGTTTTCGTCGGGTAACAGGTAGGCCGTGATCACGCTCATGTCGGTTATCAACACCGTATCGCGTTTATAGCCTAAACTGGTAAAGCTGAGCACATCGCCGGGTTTGGCTACAATAGAGAAAGCGCCGGTAGTATCGCTAACATTGGTGGCATGGTTGCTAAGGTTCTCAACGGTTACCCCTCCTACAGGGATGTAGCTCTTTTCTTCCAGCACTTTGCCGCGCACTCTGCCCTGTGAAAAAGCCGCGCCACAAAATCCTGAAAACAATAACAGCAGTATAAAAAACCTCATTTAACTATCAAAAGTAAATCAGATTTTTTGAATACTACTGCTACTTAACACTTTTTAACGTTTTACTTAAGCATGTTGATGCTTTTTAACCAGGTAAGCATATTGGGCATCCACCTGTCGGCGGCCCATCCTAACAAAAAGCCGTGACCGCCTTTGGGATACAAATGCATTTCTGCCGGCACGTTGTTTTTACGTAAAGCTTCGTAAAAAAAGATGCTGTTATCTACATCAACCAGTTTATCATCGCCGGTATGGGTTATGTAAGTTGGCGGGGTTTGGGCCGTTACTTTCAACTCGTTTGAATATTCATCTACAAGTGCCTTTGATGCATCCTTACCTAATAAATTGTTGCGCGATTGCATATGCGTAACGCCATCCTGCATACTTACAACAGGATAAACCACAATGCAAAAATCAGGGCGAAGGTTGGTGTTATTAGCATTATCTATATAAGCCTTTTGAAAATGCGTAGCTACAGTAGTTGCCAGGTGCCCCCCTGCAGAAAAACCTACTATCCCTACGCGGTTAACATCTAACTGCCATTTAGCGGCATTTTCTCTAACCAGTTTTAAAGCCTGCTGCGCATCCTGCAGCGGACCAATAGTTTTGTCAATCATAATGGCATCATTAGGCAGGCGGTATTTCAATACAAAGGCTGCAATGCCGTTTTTAGCAAACTCCTTTGCTGTGCGCACGCCTTCGCCTTGATAAGTTAGCCCTACATAACTGCCGCCAGGGCATACAACTACTGCCACGCCGGTTCCTTTACCTGCTTCTGGCAAATAAATTTCAAGCACAGGGGTGGTAACTCTGCTAACCCCGCCCCTGGTGCCTGTATTAGTTAAAGCAGACGCTTTGGAGTTAGGGATAGCCCCCGTATATAATTTTAAGGTATCCTGCGCCTGCAGGGCAAGCGGGCATAATAGGGCTGCAAATAAAAATGCTTTTAAAAATTTCATGATTAACTATTATAATATAATTGGTGTACCAAATTAACGTTTTTAGCAATCAAAACTTTAACTTTTTATGCAACAATCTTAATGGGTGTAGACAGCATCTATAAACAAAACATCCCGCTCAGCAATGCCTGGCGGGATGTTTCAAGTCAACTTTCTAAAAATTGCTTACTCTTTAGGCCCCAGGTAGCTTGTCTTTAAGCCGCCGGTATCAACTACAACTTTTTGAAGAACTACAGCCGGATCAACAAACCAGTATTTAATGGTGTGTTTTCCTGCTGTCGCGATCTTATGCTTAGTGGTAATTTTACGCGCGTTACCCAGTACCATTTGGGTCCAGTCGCGGCCATCAACTTTTGATGCTACGTCAACCTTTTGCGGCGCATCATTATCAATCGATATGGCATAGAATAAACCATCGCCGCCATTTTTAAAATCGAGCGTATTACCAATAAATGCGGTGATGGAAACATCGCCTGCCTGCTTAACATTGATATCATATTCCAAATGTGGAGACACCCCACCCGGTGCTGCTATACGCGGCGCGGTTACAGGCAACGGCATTACACCAGATAATGTTAAACCATAATCAGGAATAGTTGTCCAGCTGATGTTGCTACCGGCTACCGCTTTGGTATAATGCTCAGCCTCAATAGCGATGTGGCCATACTGGTCATTAAATAAACCATTTACTTTTGGCGTGCTGCCGTCATGCTCCACCGGCAATAGCGTTGTGTTTTTAGCGCTGTCCGGATTCAGAATAGTAGGCACAGGCATTTTGTTAGCTACCGGCTGTTGCCAGTTGTTATAACCTATATGCTGCTGATCGGCCATGTGGTTCCATTTCCCATCAGCTAATACTGTGTTATAATATTTGCTTATCTCGGCATCTTTAGCATATAACGCTTTTGCTTTTTCCGCTGCTTTGTTGGCTTCAACGCCATTTTTTTGCTGTGCGTAGTATCTATTTTTTGCAACTTCAAAATACATTTCGTTTAAAGTGGCACAAGCTTGTATAGGGTAAAGAACTAATTCATAAAAAGAATCCTTGTGCTCCTTAGGCATTATTGCTGCTAGTTTTTCAGCTTCGTCTTTTAACTTATTGTAATCGGCCACTATCCTG
This sequence comes from uncultured Mucilaginibacter sp., assembly GCA_965650195.1. Taxonomy (GTDB): domain Bacteria; phylum Bacteroidota; class Bacteroidia; order Sphingobacteriales; family Sphingobacteriaceae; genus Mucilaginibacter. The sequence goes on from CBFGNU010000022.1 coordinate 9,936, forward strand.
GCAAACTCATTGTAATTAGTAAGGCTGTAAGTGTTCTGATCTAACGATTCAGGTTTACGTCTTTCGTTATAGCGTGTGTAGCGGGTAAGCATGCTTGCAATTTCCTTAGCATGGTCGGCACCAAATTGTTGCTTGGCCCATTCAATCGCATATTGTGGCAGCTTATTAGCCGGCCAGCGTTTAGGGTTCCAGGCAAAATCAAGGAAAAAGCTGATAGGATACTCCATCGGCTTCAAATCGCCTACGTTTACCACCCAAATTTGTCTTGCGTTATACTCATAAGCCAAATTCATTTGCTGCCATGTTTTTGATATGGTGCTGGTGTTTAACCATTTGTAGTTACGCGGACCACCCACATAATCAAAGTGATAATAAATACCATAACCGCCTTTGCGTGGTTTATCAGTTATGGCAGGCAGCTTTCTGATATTGCCCCAGTTGTCATCACATAATAAAAGGGTCACATCATCAGGCACGCGCATGCCTTTGTCATAATAATCCTGTACCTCTTTGTATAGTGCCCATACCTGCGGCGTTGCAGATGGATCTTTCTTTGTAACATCGGCTATTATGTCGCGCTGGTCTTTTACTATGTTCTCCAACAGGGTAATATTAGCGCCCTGCGACATTGGCATATCACCATCGCCCCGCATGGCAAGGGTAACTACTGTTTCTTTATTACCCATATTTTCAATACCCTTGCGCCAGAACTCCTTTAAACCCTCTTTATTTTTATCATAATTCCACTCGCCTTTACCATAGCGTTTCCACTCCTGCTGCGCACGGTCCATAGGCTCGTGGTGAGACGTGCTCATTACTATACCGTACTCATCAGCCAAAACAGGGTTCAGCTTATCATCATCATTAAAAGCATTCCCCCACATGGCAGGCCAAAGAAAGTTACCCTTCATACGTAAAATAAGCTCAAACATGTGCTCATACAACTGATGATTTACACCACCGAATTTCTCTTTCGCCCATCCCGAAAAAGCGGGGGCCTCATCATTTATAAATATGCCGCGATATTTAACAGCCGGTGTACCATCGGTATGGCGTCCGGGTGCTACATAAATAGCTTTTTTTGTTTTTGGCGCAACATCAGCATACCAGTACCAGGGCGATACGCCAATTTGTGCCGACATATCATACACGCCGAAAATAGTTCCGCGTTTGTCGCTACCTGCAATAACCAACGCGCTGCTAACACCCGGAAACGGGTTAGCAACAGACTGCACCAGGTAGGTTTCCCACTTACCGGCAATATCTGCTACGTTTAATTTCTTTTGCTTTACCAATTGGTCTATCCATTGATTTTTACCCAATGTACCAACTATTACCAGCTGCTTGCCTTTTGCAGCGGTTGCCAACGCAGGTGTTGCCCCTGTTACCGCTTTTACATCTGTAACAAAGCTGTTTACAGCTCTTTTAACTCCCGGCCAATCATTATCACTCACCAATATTGGCGATGCGCTACCATTGGCAGCTAACTGGAAGTAACCGGCTCCTGCTTTTTCGGCTACATAGCTTGCGTGGCCCGGTCCTTGTGCCAATGCTGCAACCGCAATCAGGTTAAAAGCAACAAGCAATTTTGATTTTATATATTTTATCTTCATGGTCATATTTAAGTTTACACGCCGCCACCCGTATAATTGGTTGTAATTGGTTAAACAACAGCGAAATTTTTTTAGACCTGTTTGAAATTTTTACCGAAACAGGTGGCTCGGATCTAACCATACTTTGCTAACTACATCGTTAGAGTAGGTTATATTTTTTTTTGCCGATACGCCGTTAAAGTAAAATTGTGAGCAAAAAGATATTTTATGCCCCTTGGTTTTGTTGAATAGAGCATCTAAAGTAAAGTTTTACGCTGAATTTGAATAATTAAGGCGGTAACTTTTTTGATACTGATGTCGCTTATCGCTCTGTATTCGAATTGCATGCAGTTAACACTCCCTTCAGCAATTTTTATATATTTGTTATAACGGCCTTAACTATACCGCTAGCATACTCTTTCAACATACTGCGGCCAGTTTGCTGTTTAGCCATTAAAATTGTTACTATGTTTAAAATAAGGGCAAGCCATTTTCTGCTATGGCTTTTTTTGCTCATCGGGATAGAAAGCGTAAAGGCGCAGAGCGATATTAACTTTAAAGCTATTACTGCAAAAGAGGGGCTCCCCTCCAACACGGTTAACGTTATTATTAAAGACAAATACGGCTTAATGTGGTTTGGTACCAGCAACGGGTTAAGCAAATTTGATGGTAGTAACTTTACTGTTTACAGGCATGAAGTAGGTAATGAGCACAGTCTGCCAACCAACGATATTGTTTCGCTATATGAAGACAAGCAAGGCCGCTTGTGGGTAGGTTCAAGTAATGGCGGGATATATTACTACGACAGGAACTCTGACAGATTTCTCGCATTTGAAGGCAAAGATCAATTACCTACAATACAAAATGTCTCTGCAAGGGCTTTTTACGAGGACCGTGAGGGAAGACTATGGATAGGCACTTATGGAAATGTGATTATAATTGACCTTAAAACTTCAAAGATCATAGCTAAGCCGGTAAGAGACAAAAAGATAGACGAACCAGGTTCATTTGTTGTGTTATCTATATTTGAGGACAGCAGGCATCGCGTTTGGCTGGGTAGCAACAAAGGACTATTTTTATATAACCGAAAAACAGACAGTTTTAAAGGATTTACGCACAGTAATACCGACCCCAACAGCATTAGCCATGATGCTATAAAAACAATAACCGAAGACACCAACGGCAATATCTGGTTCGGCACGCAAAACGGACTAAATAAATGGTTGTCGGATGGTCATTTTAAAATTTACCGGACCGGAACCGACAACAAGCATAGTATTATAAACAATGTGATATTTGCCCTTTATTCCGACTCGTATGGCAAGCTTTGGATTGGCACAGAGAATGGGCTCGACATATATGATCCGGATACCGATTCGTTTCAGCATAACGTCAACGATCCACGCGATATATTCAGCATACGGAATAATTCTATAAGAAGCATATATATAGATCCGGTTGGCATATATTGGGTAGGTACCTTTAGAGGGGGTGTAGCTAAGTACGATAAAATTTTACCTCTTTTTGATTTAAAGCTAAGTAATCATTTTGATTCGCAAGGACTTAGCGCTCCATTGGTTAATTGTTTTGCAGAATACAAAGGCGGAAAGGTTTTTGTTGGCACTGATGGTGGTGGTTTATCCCTGTTTGACAAAAATACCCGCTTGTTTAAACCATATCCGCTGCGGGGCAAAGCAGGCAATACTGTAGGTGTTATTTTAAGCCTACTTATGGACCATTTAGGTAAGCTATGGGCAGGCACATATAATAACGGAGTTTTTTGTATTGATCCGTCAACAGGAAACTACAGGCAATTTACTGCTGATGGGACGCTAAATTCAATAGCCAGCAACGACGTTTCTGCGCTTATGGAAGATGGTAATGGAAAAATATGGATCGGTACTATAGGCAACGGGGTTAGCGTGTTTGATCCGGCAAGTAGCAAATTTGAGCAATTTAATAAAAAATCTGCTTCAACTTTTGCGCCTAAGTTACCTCTTAACGATTTTATCAACGCAATAAGGCGTGGGCCTGGCGGCGATATCTGGATAGCCTCAAACGGTACAGGTATAGCTGTTTACCATTCAAGTAATGGCACTGTATCACGATATAACAAGGTCACGAACAATCTGTCTGACGATATAGTGCAGAGCGTTTTTGTGGCAAAAGATCATACTGTGTGGGTTGGTACAAATCAGGGATTGAGTTACTTTGATGCAAATACAAAAAAGTTTACAACCTACACCGAAAAAAATGGGCTTGCTAACGCAAGTATAAAAACAATAATAGAAGATGAGCGCGGCACACTTTGGCTAAGTACCGACCTCGGCATAAGTTTGTTTGACAGGCGACAGAAAGTCTTTCGAAATTTCACTAATGAAAATGGTGTTCAACAAGGTTCTTTCTTAAGTGGGGCGGGCTTAAAAACGTCAGGGGGCGACATCTATTTCGGCGGTGAAGAAGGTTTTAACTTCTTCAATCCTGCCTCTCTACCAGATGCATCTGCACCATCCCGGGTGTTATTAACCGATCTGAAAATAAATAACATAACAGTTGTGCCGGGCGAAGATGCTGCCATACAACAGCAGATTGGCATTAGCAAGGAGATACAGCTAAAATATGGTCAGAATTTCTCGATAAGCTATGTAGCATTAGACTATACTTCGCCAATGCAAAACCACTACGCCTATAAATTGGATGGTTTTGACGACGATTGGAACTATGTACGCAAAACAAGGGTAGCCAATTATACCAATATAGACCCAGGAGAATATGTTTTTAAAGTTAAGGCAGATAATAATGACAAGTTTTCCAACAACGCATTAACCTCCGTCAAAATTGTTGTTTCACCGCCTTTTTGGCGAACCAATTTTGCCTATTTTCTGTATGCAGTATTATTTTGTTTGCTGATATTTTGGATAAGACAACGGGGCATTAACAATTTGAAGCTGCAATTTGCCCGCGAACAGGAAGAGCTGCGGGTTGAACAATTAATTGAAACGGAACGATGGGAAGCGGCGCAATTACGTGAACTCGATAAGGAGAAAATTCAGTTCCTTACCAACCTTAGTCATGAATTTAGAACTCCTATTTCGCTCATAGCTGCCCCTGTTGAAAAATTGATTGGCAAAAAATTAGGCAATGACGTTAACGATGAGTTGGGTGTAATAAACAGAAATATAAGGCGCTTGCTTAACCTGGTAAATCAATTGTTGGATTTCCGTAAAATGGAGGAGCATCAGTTAAAACTCAATCTTGCCAGCGCTGATGTTATTACTTTCATCAACGAAACAGCAGAGTCTTTTAAAGACATAGCAACAAAGAAGCAAATATCGCTTGAAATAAAAAATTCGCGCCCGCATTGGTTGGCTTGGTTTGATCAGGATAAGCTGGAACGGATAATTTTTAACCTGCTATCCAACGCGTTCAAATTTACGCCGGCCGGAGGGTTGATAACGCTTGAAACAGAAGTTAACGAAAACGCGGTGATCCCCTACATTAAAATTACCGTATCAGACACAGGTGTTGGCGTTCCTGAAAAAGATCTGAACATTATTTTTGACAGATTTTATCAATCGCAACAGCCATCGTATATTCTTAACCAGGGCACGGGCATCGGCTTATCCATTATAAAGGAGTTTGTTGAACTTCATGAAGGCAATATAGTAGCCACACTTTTACCGGAACGAGGTATGCGCTTTGTAGTTGAATTGCCGTTAAAGCCTGATGTGGCGAAAGTTGAACCAACCGTCATCCCGAAGGAAGAACCGCAAGTGCCGACCGCGTTAGCTGATAAAGGTCTCAATGGGCATGCAACGCCTACAAACGACATCATTCGCATCCTGCTGGTGGAAGATAATGACGAGTTTCGGGGATATCTTGCCGAGCACCTACAAAAGCATTATCAAATAATTGAAGCAAGTAACGGAAAAGAAGGTTGGCAAAAAGCGCTCTCCGCACATCCGCAATTGGTGGTAAGCGATGTGAGCATGCCCGAGATGAGCGGTGTTGAATTAAGTAAAAAATTAAAGAACGATAAACGCACACGGCATATCCCCATCATCCTACTTACCGCCGCAAATGGCGAAGATGAACAACTTAGGGGCCTTAACGCCGGGGCAAATGATTATCTGACCAAACCTTTTAACTTTCAGATACTGCACGCGCGTATAAGCAACCTGCTTGAGTTGAACAAGAGCTTAAAAGACACGTATTCCAAACAAATCCACATGGTTGCAGAGCAGTCTATGGAAACGGAATCATCAGACGTAAAATTACTGAATTCGCTTATGGCCTTTATGGAGTCGCGGCTTAGCGATCCGGAGCTTTCTGTTGAGGAGCTAAGCAAGTATGCGGGCATGAGCCGTGGCTCGTTATATTACAAACTGATAGAATTAACCGGCCTCACTCCTATTGAGTACATGCGATCTGTTAAATTAGAAAAGGCAGCGGCCCTGCTACAAACAAGCGATTACAACGTAGCACAAATAGCCTACATGACCGGCTTTGGAACGCCAAGCTACTTCTCGCGTATGTTTAAAGGAAAATTCGGGGTATTGCCTTCGGAGTATTTGAATGATAAGCGGGGTAAATAAAAACCAACTAAATAAAAAAGCCGTCCTTCGCAAAGAGGGACGGCTTTTTTATTGCTATTTATAAGGTCTATTTATAAAACCTGTCGTTCCATTTCAGTTCGTTACGCAACTGGTTAATCTGAGTGTCTTTACCAATACAAATAAACTCAACACCTGCAATTGATGCAAAATCATACAAATGCTCAGCAGTTAAATTCTGGCTGTAAGCCGTATGGTGCGCGCCACCGGCATAGATCCATGCAGCGCAGGCAGTTTTCATATCAGGCAATGGTTTCCAAAGTACGCGTGCTACAGGTAAGTTAGGTAATTCGTTAGTTGGTTCAACAGCTTCAACTTCATTTATCAACAAACGGAAACGGTTGCCCATATCAATTAATGAGGCATTAAGAGCGGGTCCGCCTGCAACATTAAATACCAAACGCGCCGGATCGGCTTTGCCGCCAATACCTAAAGGATGCACCTCTAAAGTTGCTTTACCACTTGCCAAAGATGAATCCACCTCTAACATGTGAGAACCTAACACCAATGAATTATTAGGATCAAAATGATAGGTATAATCTTCCATAAAGGCGTTACCACCTGCCAAGCCGCTACCCATTACTTTACAGGCGCGTACCAAAGCAGCTGTTTTCCAGTCGCCTTCACCGGCAAAACCGTAACCGCTTTCCATTAAACGCTGTGCAGCAATACCCGGCAATTGAATCAAGCCGTGCAAGTCTTCAAACGTATCGCTAAAGCCTTTAAAGTTGCCTTCTTCTAGGAAAAAGCGCAGGCCCAACTCAATCTTAGCAGCATCAAATACTGATTGGTGGTTAGCTCCGCCTTTGCGTAAGGAAGCATCCATATCATAAGTTGCTTCATATTCTGCAATTAGCTCATTAACGGCAGCATCGCTAACCCCATCAATAACTTTAACCAGATCGCCAATGCCGTGGGTGTTTACGGAAAAACCAAACTGTAGTTCAGCTTCCACTTTGTCGCCATCGGTAACGGCAACATAGCGCATGTTATCGCCAAAGCGAACAAACTTAGCGCCCTGCCAGTCGTGCCAGGCCGCAGCAGCACGAGACCAGCTGCCAATTTGCTCGGCAACTTCGGTTTCCTGCCAATGGCCTACAACCACCTTACGCTCCATGCGCATACGCGATACCATGAAACCAAACTCGCGGTCGCCATGGGCGCTTTGATTCAGGTTCATGAAATCCATATTGATAGAGTTCCAGGGGATATCCCTGTTAAACTGGGTATGCAAATGCAGCATAGGTTTTTTAAGAATACCTAAACCGCGGATCCACATTTTAGCCGGCGAAAAAGTGTGCATCCAGGTAACGATACCAATGCAATTTGCCGCGTTATTGGCATCTGCAATTGTGTTATAAATTTCGTCTGTGCTTTTAACAACAGGCTTGTATACCACTGTTACCGGTATTTGGCCGGCAACATTTAAACCTGCAGCAATTTCTTGTGAGTGCAATGCTACCTGTTTAAGAGTTTCTTCGCCGTACAGGTCCTGGCTTCCGGTTATAAACCAGACTTCTAATTTTTTAAGATCGATCATTTTTATATAGTATTTTTTATCGGACGGATAGTTTCAGCATCTGTTAGCTTTGGCCGTAATAAGAGTCGGGCCCGTGCTTACGCTGGAAGTGTTTATTTATTAAAGTATCTTTCAATTTTGGTGCCTGCGGATTTATCATCTCGGTTAAGTAAGCCATTTGCGCAACAGTTTCTAAAACGGCGCTGTTATAAACCGCTTTATTTGCTGTTTTACCCCAGGTAAATGGCGCATGATTACCAACCAATATCATTTCTACCTCTTTGTAATCAAGGCTGAATTTTTTGAAATGATTCATGATCTGGAATCCAGTTTCGTACTCGTAATTACCTTTTATCATTTCGTCGCTCATTGGTGGCGCGCAGGGAATGTCGGTAGTTAAATGGTCAGCGTGCGTAGTGCCAAAAATTGGTATATCTCTTTGTGCCTGTGCCCATGCAGTGCCATAAGTTGAGTGCGTATGCACAATGCCTCCTATGGTATCCCAATGCTTGTAAAGCACGGCGTGTGTTTTGGTATCTGATGATGGCCTTAATTTTCCTTCAACGGTATTTCCGTCAAAGTCAACTATCACCATGCTATCCGGTGTAAGGTCCTCATAAGGTACACCGCTGGGCTTGATAGCGAAAACACCGGCACTCCTGTCAACAGCGCTAACATTCCCAAAGGTGAACAAAACCAGGCCCAATTTTGGAAGCTGCATGTTAGCCGCGTAGGCCTCTTCTTTTATATGCTGATAGGTACTCATGCTGAAATGGATTGTTCTATTTGGCGGGTTTGGAAAGTTATAAAATCGCCCAGACCTTTATATTGTTTATAACGTTTGGCATATACCGCACTAAGTTCGGCGTTTGGCTCGTAAACCACATCAAATCCGCCACCCATAGCGTTCATAGCATCTTGTACATTATCGTGCAGTTCTGCAACTACGGCTGCAAACATGGCAGCACCCAGTGCGCAGGTATGTGTATGCTGATGTATCTTAATAGGCATACCTATTATATCTGCCATCATTTGCATAATAAATGCCGATTTTTTCGCTACACCGCCAATGCCTATCAGACCCTTAACAGGAACGCCCTCATCTATCATACGCTCAACAATGCTTTTGGCACCAAAACAGGTAGCCTCGGCGATGGCCCGGAAAAACCGCGGCGCATCTGTACCCAGATTTAAACCGATAACCGCCCCTTTAAGCGACTGGTCAGCATCGGGGGTACGTCTGCCGTTAAACCAATCAATAGCCAACTCGTTAGTTTCCTCAATAGGCAACAAAGCAGCCTGGCGGCTTAACTCAGGAATTATTTCTTCAAAAATCTCGTTCTTCAAGGCTTCTGCTGTCTCCTCGTCAATAACCTTTGAGCTGCTTAACAGATTGTTTAACGGCCACGACACAATGTTTTTAAACCAGGCGTATGTATCGCCAAAAGCTGATTGGCCGGCTTCTAAACCCGCCATACCCGGTATAACCGAGCCATCAACCTGGCCGCAAATACCTGCAACCAGTTTATCCTTCATTTCAGCATTAGGTGCAACCAGTATATCACAAGTTGACGTGCCCATAACTTTACTTAAAAAGTAAGGTTCAATTTGGCCACCAACGGCACCCATGTGCGCGTCAAACGCGCCCACGCCAATTTTAACATCAGTGGGAAGACCAAGCTTAGCTGCCCATTCCGCGCTTATGGTTCCTGCCGCCACATCAGACGTATAAGTATCTCTGAAAAGACGAGAGGCAAAGCCGCCCAATAGGGGATCTAAGGTTGAAAAGAATTCATCAGGCGGTAAACCACCAAATTCCTCGGCCCATAACGCTTTATGCCCGGCCGCGCATCTGCTTCTTTTTATTTTTGATGCATCATTACCACCGGTTAATACAAATGGAATCCAGTCGCAATGCTCAACCCATGAGTAACAGGCCTTACGCACCTGTTCATCAACACGTATAATATGCAGTAATTTAGCCCAAAACCATTCAGACGAGTAAATACCGCCAACGTATTTTAAGTAATTGATATCAAATTTTGTAGCGTGCTCATTGATCTGCGCAGCCTCTTTAATAGCTGTGTGATCCTTCCACAAAATGAACATGGCATTCGGGTTATTTTCAAACTCGGGCGTAAGGGCCAACGGCGTGCCGTTTTTATTTACGGCGATAGGTGTTGAGCCCGTGGTATCAACAGATATACCCCGTATGTTATCAGCAATGGCCTTACCACCTGCCTTATTTATGGCATCTTTAATAGTTATTTCAAGGCCTTCCAGGTAGTCAAGTGGATGCTGCCTGAAAACATTTTTGGGCGCATCGCAATACATTGCCTTTTGCCAGCGCTGGTAATAGTGAACAGACGATGCTAATTCTTTTCCGTTAGCGGCGTCTACAATTATAGCGCGCACAGAATCGGTGCCATAATCAACACCAATCACATATTTATTAAGTTCCATAGATGGTTAAAATTCGTGTCTAAATAACACTTAATTTTTTATAAAATGAAATATTTTCCAAACATTAGTAGCCTAAAGGCTGCCAAATTAACTTGTAAGGTTATCCGGATTGGGAATAAAATTTAAAAAAGCCTGAAACTTAGCATAGTAATTCTGCATGTTTAGCTGGTAGTAATAAGCGCCGCGCTTCGATCCCGATTTATCCTTGTCCTGCAACTTGATAAGCAATTTAGTAGCTAATACCCGTTTACTGAAGTTTCGTTTATCAATTGTGGTATTATAAACACTTTCATACAAATTTTGAAGCTGTGGTATGGTAAACTTGGCCGGCAAAAGCTCAAACAAAATGGGGTGAAGCGCCGCCTTATAGCGTATGCGCTTACGTGCCATTTCAACCATAGCGGGCTGGTCAAAAATAAGCTTGGGTATCTTTTTTAACAGGAACCATTCTGCATGGTAATCATGGCTTATCTGTTTCTCGTATTTTGAAGTATCTATCAGTGCAAAGTACGCAACCGATGCTGTACGCTCTTTAGGATCGCGACCCGGATCGCCAAAAGTATGTAATTGCTCCAGGTATACGCCATCTAACCCGGTTAGTTGTTTCAGAATACGATTGGCAGATTGATCAAGGCTTTCATCGGGCTGCACAAATCCGCCCATTAAACTCCAGTTGCCTTTCTCGGGTTCAAATCCCCTTTGTATCAATAGTATTTTTAACGATTCGCCGTCAAATCCAAACACTATGCAATCTACCGCTAATAATAAACGTGTTTGGTTATAATATTTCTGCATGCATTTTAATTTATGGCTGAGGGTCAAATATAAAAAATACGTGGTTATTACAACTACCCTTAATATGCCCTATTCACTAACTTTTGGGTAAATATTTATACAAAAAAACCCGCCCCAAAAATGGAGCGGGTTAATTAAACAATTTATATTCAGTTTAGATTAATTGTAACCGTTGTTTTGTGGGTATTTAGGACCTGTTAAAACAGAGTTAATTAAACTTTGTGGTATAGCACGGCGCATGTACTCATCCTTAACGTTAGTAGCGGTAAGGCCGGTTCTGTACATTTTAGCACGACGTACTAAATAACGTGTTCTTACCAAATCATACCATCTGCGTTCGTCGCCGAAGAATTCGCGGCTGTACTCATCAAGTATCAAATCCAAACCATTCAAAGCTGTACCCGCCGTTCTGTTATATGGAACAGCCAATTGAGCTAATTGAGCCGGTGTAAGTTCCATAGCAAGCATGTTTGCAGCGTTAGCAGCAGCCATGTTAGCAGTAGTTACTCTGAACGCATGCTTAGGTATGCGATCGCCGTCTGATGGGTTACGGTAACCTGCACGTCTTCTCAATACGTTTAACTGTGTAGCAGCCGCTGCTATGTTGCCTAACATATAGTTAGCCTCTGCATTCAGCATATAAACTTCAGAGAAACGCAGCAATACTTTCGGACGAGCTGATTTATCATTCAACCTTGTACGTCTGGTATCGTCAAACTTTTTAACGGTTGGCCAGTGCAACTGGTTAATTTGAGCAGGCTCAATGATCAATCCTTTAAACGCGTCTCTTCTTGCCATGTCAACATCACCGTTTGTTATCAAGATAGCGGTATCGCCATCAACCGGGATGTTGTATGATGTTTCAGAAAAATTAGACGTTGATATCAACGTTGGTTTGTTAGCGTTGGTACTGGTTCTGCCTATTACTCCACTTTGATTAGATATCCAGAATGTTTGGAAAGTAGCATCATAACGGCTATCAGCAATACGGTTAGGGAACATTACGTTATAAAGATAAGGGCCGTTCGGCGCGATACGAGCGTAAGGACGTCCATTGTAGTTATCGCGACGCATAGGGCGCCTGTTGGTGTTAACAATTTGAGGCACATCATCTATACCAGCATTGTTATCAACCCCGGCATTAGCAATATAATCCCAGCGCCAGATAACGTACAGGAAGTTAGTACCCCAGCCGCCATCACCTTGTTGCGTATAACCGGTATACAGTTCATCCGTTCCACCCAAACCGAAATCAATATTGAACATGTTTTCTTTACCGTAGTCGTTTTCAACCTTGTGCTCATCAGCATAGCTTTGCCAAAGGTCAAGCCCGTAGGTACCTTTATTAGCTATTACTTCAGCCGTAAGGTCGGCCGCTTTCTGGAAGTCGCCCGGTTGAGCGATCTCCGGATTGTAACCACGGGTTAAGTACACTTTAGCCAAATAAGTATTTGCTACGGCCTTAGTCGCAGTCTTGCCTACACCAGCTGCCGAAAACGGATTATCCGCGGCTATAGTATTAGGTAAACTGGCTGCAGCTTCTGTCAAATCCTTAATTATCTGGTTATAAATATCCGCCATTGGTGCCGGAGCATCCGCAGTTGTCGCTTCGGTCACAAAATCCAGGTGAAGAGGTATACCGCTCTTTTCAGTAGCTGTTGTTCCTCCAAACGTTTGTACCAGGAAAAAATATTCCCAGGCCCTTAAAAATTTGGCTTGTGAGATATATTGATTTTTCTGAACAGCGGTCAGCCCGGTAACATCATTAGCATACTTCAATATGCCGTTAAGCGTATTGATATCTGCCCAATACCCGCCAAAACCCTGAGTATTTGAGCTGTTCAGACCATTCCATATGTCAATTTGCTTATGGTCTGAGCTTGATGAGGAACCCGGAATGCTTTCGTCTGTACCGGCCCAAAAACGGATCTCTTCACCGCCCATACTACCTTTTATGTTACGGTAAACACCGGTTATACCGGCTGCTACACCGCCCGCGGTTGAGAAATAACTTGGGTATAGAGCCGCCCGTGGTTCTTCAACCAAAAGCTTCTTACAGCTTGAAACTGTACCTAGTGTTGCTATACCCGCAAAAACTAGACATGTTTTTTTAAATATTTTCATGATCTCTCTCTGTTTTAATTAAAATTTTGCGTTAATACCAAAAATGAACTGGCGCGTTTGTGTACCGGCATTCAATCCAACATTCCGGCTGATGTTACCACCAACACTTGGATCTACCTGTGTAACACCGCTTGACTCAGGATCTGTAACTGAGAAGCTGTAACCACTTGCAGGCGAATAAATCGTAAACGGATTGGTAACGTTTCCGTAAACTCTTAAAGAAGTTAAGCCTATACGTTTAACTATGCCAGACGGGATGTTATAACCAAAGTTAATTGCCCTTGCGCGGATGAACGATCCATCATAGTACTGTAATGTTGAATAGTACTGGCTTTGGAACTGGTTATTCGGCATTGGGAACGCATTAGTTGGATTACGCGGTGTCCAGTAGTCAATAACCGGTTGGTTATGACGACCAAGATTCAGGAACTGCCATCCGTTGGCACCTGAGTTAGCAGATGACACATAAGGAACTAATGTAGTAAAGCCCATACGTGCTGTAATAACCAGGCTCAGGTCAAAATTTTTGTAATTGAACCTGTTGGTAAAACCGAAAGTGTAATTAGGGTTAAAGTGACCGATGATCTGGTTATCATCAGAGTTAATTATACCGTTGCCATCAACATCCTGCACACGGATCTGACCAGGATACTGCAATGGTGAAGTTTGACCCCTAACCGGCTGGTATACTGTACCACCACTGTTAAGCGCATTTGTTTTAGCAACGTCAATACCCGGTGAATCTGATAATTGCCAGATGCCCAGTTTTCTAACGTCGTAAATAACACCTTGAGGCTGACCTACAAATAAACCGGAACCAATGTTTCTTGGCGCGCCGTTAGGTAACTCAACGATCTTCTCGCGGCCAAAACCGATGTTAAAGTCAGAAGACCAGGTAAATCCACCTAAGTTTTGAATATTAACTGTGCTCAAGGTAAACTCAATACCTTTGTTTTCGGAAGTACCCAAATTTGACGATTGTGAGTTTGCACCTGTAGTTTCCGGAAGAATATTACCTAATATAATATCTGTGGTTTTTACATAATAAGCATCAATGCTACCTGTAATACGGTTTTTAAACAAAGCAAAATCTAAAGCTAAGTTAGACTCGTGTGAACGCTGCCAGGTAAGCTTGGTATTTACCAAATTGGTAACACGTACACCCTGTTTGTTACCCGCTGAGCCACCGCCAAATTGATAAGGGCTATTCTGCAACTGGCCAAGCGTTCCGTAAGCACCGCTGCTTGTGGTTGAGTTTTCACCGTAACCCGCACGCAATGCAAGATTGTCTATAAAGCTATATTTCTTCATAAAGTCTTCATTGGTTATGTTCCAACGTACACCAACTGAAGGGTATGAGGTCCATTGGTTGCCTGTAGCCAGCGTTGAGTTACCGTCCGCCCGCATGGTACCTGTAAGGCTATACTTGTTGTTGTACGTATAAGCTACACGGCCAACGTATGAAAGCAATCCGGTTTCACTCCAACTGCCGCCACCAACAGTAC
>CBFGNU010000023.1:0-24401 GCA_965650195.1 uncultured Mucilaginibacter sp.
ACAGCGCGGCACAACATGGTTGGAAAGTGTATCTGGTTTACCACGAAACAAAAGGTAAAAACTGGTTTGATAACCGCGGCTAAACCAATCATTTTGTAACCAAAGTTGAGGTTTTGGATAAAAATATGGCTTCTTTATTCGGCAATCAAAATACGCGTGCCGGCCGGGTGGTTGATACTATTTATGTAGTGATTGATAAAAGCCAGTTGAAGAACCATAAATAAAAATAGAACGGTAACAAATAAAATATAAAAATCTTATCATGAAAAAAGCTCCAATATTGGTCATTGCCTGCCTTGCTTCGCACATTTTATTTGCCCAGCAATCACTAAAGTTTAGCGTGAAATACTTGCCCTTGCAAAATTATGCCACATCTTTTAAAATGGATATGGACATGACTATGAACATTGCAGACGAGACAATGGCAAAAGCGATGAAAGATGCCGGTCAGCCATCGTCTATGTTGATGAAAATGAATATGGCAACAGTGTTTAATATGGCCACCAAAGCACAGACTGCCAATAAAGATGTCCCTTTTACGATAATCTATAATGACGTTAGCATGAGCGGAAGCATGAACGGACAATCTTTGCCTTTGCCGGATGCCGGCTTGAAAGGTTTCGGTTTTTTTGGCCACTATTCTAACCAGACAAAGAAAGTAGGCATTGACGGCATCCAGGGTGATACGGTAAATGCGGAAAAGAAAGCAGCGGCAGAAACGCAGCTTTCACAAATATTTAATCAGTACAGCTTTCCGGATACTACATTAAAAATTGGCGATAAGTTTGTACAAAATGTACCAATGAGCGTTCCCACAGCAGCGGGGAATGCAGAAGTGATCACAAAAGTAACCTATATCTTAAAAGAAATTAAGGCAAACCAGGCGATTTTTGATTTGAACCAGGTGGTTGATATGACAATGAACATACCACAGGCCGGCGGAGATATGACAATGAAGGGTACAGGTACAGGAAGTATGGTCTATGACATTGCTGCAAAATTTCCGATTAATACCAATATAGCAATTGACCTTGCTTTTAAAATGAACGCAGGCGGAGCACCCTTATCCGGAAACATGAAAGGTGTATCCATCACGGATGTGAAAGTGACGAAGAAATAAACCGAATAAACAGACGGAGCGCGTTCCCCCTTTAGGGGGTTAGGGGGCTACTCTTCTTCTGTTTCATCCCCAATATATTTCTGATCAATCTGCTTATTAGCCTTAGCGCCCAAACTTCTGATTTTTTCGGCGGTGCGGGTTAGGTTGCCTGCGCCATCGGTCAGTTTGTTAAGGGCGCTGTCATAAGCGCTTTGGCTTTGCTTAATGTTTTTGCCGATGCTTTCCATATCAGTTACAAAGCCAACAAACTTATCATACATACTACCGCTTAAACGCGCAATCTCCAGTACATTTTTGTTTTGACGCTCCTGTTTCCACATGCTGGCAATAGTACGCAGCGTGGCTAATAATGTTGACGGGCTAACTATCACAACCCGCTTATCCCAGGCATCGCTAAACAATTCAGAATCCAGCTGCACTGCAAAACTGAAGGATGATTCTATCGGCACAAAAAGCAATACAAAATCCGGCGAATTGATCTGGT
This sequence comes from uncultured Mucilaginibacter sp., assembly GCA_965650195.1. GTDB lineage: Bacteria > Bacteroidota > Bacteroidia > Sphingobacteriales > Sphingobacteriaceae > Mucilaginibacter. Next base: position 1,605 of record CBFGNU010000023.1, read on the forward strand.
ACAGATCATGATAGTTTTTGGTTGACAGGTTATGCACATGGCCACGTATAGACTCTACGTGAGCCTTAGAGAAGAGCTTTCTGTCTTCTTCTGTCTCGCAGTTTACCAAACGCTCGTAAGCTATCAGAGACACCTTAGAGTCGATTATAAGATGTTTGTTATCCGGCAGGTCAATTATAGCGTCGGGCTGTAGGCGGCCACCGTCAAGGCCGGTTATACTGGCTTGCAGGCGATACTCCTGATCCTTCACCAGGCCGGAGCGTTCCAGTACTTTTTCTAATATTACCTCGCCCCAGTTACCCTGCTTTTTATTATCGCCCTTAAGTGCCTTGGTTAAGTTACTGGCCTCGTCGCTTATCTGCTTGTTAAGTTCCATTAACTGGGTTATTACACCCTTCATGGTGTTACGCTCGGCGGCTTCCATGTTGTAAACCTTGTCCACCTTCTCCTCAAACGCTTTCAGGTTTTCTTTTAGCGGATTAAGTATGCTATCCAGGTTATTGCGGTTAACATCAATAAACTCTTTTGATTTTTCTTTCAGCAGCTTTTCGGCCACATTCTCAAACTCTTTCTGAAAATTTGTACGGATCTGTTCAACCTCGGCTTTTTGCTCCTGCATTTTTTCCTGCTGAGATTTATAATAAGAACGAGCGCTCTCTAATGATTGATTGGCTTGGTCTAAACTGGTGCGAACCGATTGGAGTTCTTCTATAAGGCGCTCTTTTTCTTCCTTAAGCAATTGGGTTATACTTTCTTTCTCGGCAACTACGCCAAGGGCTTTTTGCTCCGCTATGGCAAGCGAGATCTTAAGTTGATCGGCCTCTGCTTTAAGTTGTGTAAAATCCTGTTCAGAAATGCTGCCTGCAACCTTTGGCCGTTTCAAAAACAGAACCACAGCAACAACCAATAAAACAAGCGAAACAATTAGTACAACCAAATCCATTTTGATAAAAATATTAGCAAAACGAAGGTAAATAAAATTTGCAGATGTGCAGATATGCGGATGTGCAAATGATGATTATTTCAACTTAATTTGTGTGTCAGCGCGTTTTAATCTTTTTCTTCAAGCATCTGCATATCTGCACATCCTCTCATCCGCATATCAATGGGCTTTTTCCACCCTCAATCCCACATCGCTTACCTCATGCAGTGGATTATCCCGCATATTTTGCTCAATGCTGATGTGGTAGGGCCCTGTGGCGGGGAATTTATAATTTAATTTGAAGGGGATACGGAAGCTATATAGGTTGCCTGATCCTTTACCCAGCCATTGCCCATCGGGTTGGGCAAGTTTAAGTTCATAACGCGACGATGATCCTTTTTTAACAGGATCGCTAACCAAAACAAACAGGTTAGAATACTTATAATCGCCGGTTACGCGCAGGTTGATGTACAGATTGTAGCCGGCATTGGCATCATCTATCTTAAAATCATAACCAACGCGGTTATTGTACGACCATACCTTATTTGGCAAGGCCGTATTATTATCTATTACAGCGCCCGGATCAGAGCAGCCACAAAAAGCAAAAAGCAAAAAACAAACCGACAGATTATAAAGCGGGCGCGTGTTTTTCATTATGGTTGCGTTGGTGGCTGTTCTCCCTTGTTGTTATTGTTGTTAGGGCGATTGTTATTGCGCCTGTTTTTGTTCCGGTTCCTATTTGGGTTGCCACTACCTTCAGGGCGCGGACCTTGTTCCGGTCGTGGTCCCTGGTTGGGTCTCGGTCCTTGTTGTGGCCGTGCTTCCCTTGGTACACCAGGGTTAGCTGCAACTGCCGAAGGTTGTCCGCTACCGGCAGCTGCATTAGGGTTTGGCCTGTTTTTGTTTTTATTACGATTGTTGTTTTTCTTTTTGTTACGATTACGCTCATCAAGGCGGGTTAAGCTATCCTGCCCAACAACATTTTCGTAATCCAGCACCTTTGGCGCGGCTACTTCTATTTCAGTCACAACACCCAGATCATCCGGCAAAACGCCATCGCGATTCATTTGCTGTATTTCTCTAACACGGGCAAGCGGAAGTGGGATCCACGATTCCTCACGCAGATAGCTAAACCACATTAGCTTTTTAAATATGTCGGTTTTTTGCAGGCGGGCATCTCCTTTAACTGTTTTTAGAATATTCACATTCTCAGGAATATGCTTTAACGCATCCATGTAAGTATCCAGCTCATAGTTAAGGCAGCATTTTAATTTGCCGCATTGCCCTGCAAGCTTTAAAGTATTTAATGAAAGATTTTGATAGCGTGCCGCTTATGTTGATACCGTTTTAAAATCGGTTAACCAGGTAGAGCAGCACAATTCACGACCGCATGAACCTATACCACCCAAACGGCTGGCTTCCTGGCGCATACCTATTTGTCGCATCTCTATACGGATACGGAAAGTTTCGGCCATTTTTTTGATCAGCTCCCTAAAATCAACGCGGCCTTCGGCTGTATAATAAAAAGTAGCTTTTGTTTTATCCGCCTGGTAATCCACATCGCTCAGCTTCATGCTTAGGTTAAGGGTAAGGGCCAGTTTACGGGCGCTGTGCATGGTTTCCCACTCCAGGTCCTTGGCGGCCTTCCACTTATCTACGTCCGTTGGTGTAGCCCTGCGATATATTTTTTTGAGTACGTCTTCTTCCTTAACGCGACGCTTAACCATCTGCATACGCACCAGTTCGCCGGTTATTGATATGTGGCCAATGTCGTAACCGCCGGTAGCGGCTTCAACAACAACCAGGTCGCCGTTTTCCAGGTATATATTATCCGTATTTTGAAAAAACTCCTTGCGTGAGCCTTTAAACTTTACTTCTACAATAGAAAAAGGCTTATAATTAACAGGCATGTCCATATGCGACAGCCAATCGTAAACATCTAATTTACTGCATCCATTAGTAAGGCATGAGCCATTACTTTTGCAACCCGCGGGCGTACAACCGCCTCCGGTTGAGCAACTTCCACATCCCATATTATCTTGATATATATTGATCCCCCTGAGGGGTAGGTTTTAATTTTAAAAATCCAACAATTTGTAAAGATACATCTAAAAACATAATTTTCGGATTAGCATTTCGTTCCACATGATAATGCGCTTTTTCCAGCTCACCGGCTATGGCATTAATGGATGGAAAGTTTAATATCGCTGCCATTTTCTGCGCTGTCTCTAACTCAGCAGCAGGTAAACGCACCAACTCGCCCGCACCGGCCAAAAGCAGACCACACTCCCGTAAAAAGCTTATGCCGTAACGTATAAAATTTTTTTGGTTCTCCCGCCCCATTTTAGATAGCTGGTCAACAAAACCAACCAGCTCTATGCCTTTGTTGCCAAAGCAAAGCCTTAGCCACTGAACAAAAAGCGGGTGATAGCTTTTGCTGCCCTGCTGCAGCATAAACAACGCTTCGTTTAAACTGCCATTACACAGGTAAGCTATTTCAGCCGCTGCGTTTTCTGTTTGATGGTGAACTTCTATCAGATGCTGTTTTATTTCCTCATAGCCAACAGGGGGGATCTTTATCAGCTGCGTGCGCGACAGGATAGTGTTCAGTATCTGGTCCTGATTTTGGGCCACTAGTAAAAACAGTGTGTTTGGCTGCGGCTCTTCAATAATTTTTAAAAGGGCATTGCCCTCTTTGTCCAGGTATTCCGGCAGCCACAAAATGAGCACCTTGTAATCCGACTCAAAAGGCTTAAGACTTAGTTTTTTTATGATCTGATGGCATTCGGCAATATTGATATTGGCCTGTTTGTTTTCTGCATCCAGGTAGCCGCGCCAGTTGTCTAGCCCTAAATATGGATTAGTTAAAAAGGCATCGCGCCATTGCTCAATAAAGGTTACTGCTGTATCGTCTTTGTGTTTAGCGAAAAACGGGTAAGAAAAATGCAGATCAGGGTGCACCAGTTTCTGATACTTACGGCACGATGAACATTCGCCGCAGGAATCATCCCCTTGTTTATCTAAACAGCATAAATACTGCGCATACGCAACGGCCAATGCCAGGCTTCCGGAGCCTTCCGGACCTAAAAACAATTGCGCGTGGCTCACCCGGTTCTCTGTTACCGAGGCAACCAAACGCTGCTTAATTGCCGCCTGCCCTACTATCTGTTTAAACTGCATTGGTGCAAAATAGTAATTTGATGCGAAACGCGAGGAATTTAATAGCGATGGGTTTGACTAATGAATATGTACTGACAAAATTGTGCGGGTGGCTCACGGGAGCTCACGGTGGCTCACAGGGCTCAGGGTGGATCACCCCGGCTCAGAGCCACCCCTATAATTCAAATATGTATCTTTGCAACCACATGAGAATAATGGCTTTTGATTACGGTACCAAACGAATCGGCATTGCAGTTACAGATCCGCTGCAGATAATTGCCACGGGCCTGGATAACATCCATCCCAATAAAATAATCGAATTCCTACAAAAGTATCTGCAAGCCGAGCAGGTGGAACGCTTTATTGTAGGCGAGCCAAAGCAAATGGACAATACCCCATCGCAATCCGCGCAACACGTTAAGGGCTTTGTTAATCTGTTGAAGAAAACGTTTCCGCACATCCCAATTGAAATGCTGGATGAGCGTTTTACATCGAAAATGGCTTCAGCAGTAATAGCCCAAAGCGGCATGGGTAAAAAAGCGAGGCAGAATAAAGAGTTGGTTGATACAGTTTCGGCGGTAATATTATTGCAGGGATGGATGCAGCAGTATAGATGATTATTATTTAGGCATGATTGAGACAAGACATCTGTTCCCAATATTACATGGTAAGCTTATTGAATTACTTTGCTCGCTTTCTGACGAAGATTGGCAGAAGCCAACTATTGCCAAATTATGGACCGTTAAAGATATTGCAGCACACCTGTTGGATGTTAACTACCGTACAATAGCCTTTAAAAGAAATTATAGCGTTAAGCCCGACCGTGAGATCAATTGTTACGAGGACCTTGTCGGATATTTGAACCATTTAAATGCGGAGTGGGTTTCGGCGATGAAAAGAATTGACCCGGAGACGTTGATTGAAATGCTTGATGAAACAGGCAAACAACATAGCGACTATATGGCATCGCTTGATCCAAATGACGAAGCTCCGTTTTCGGTTGCATGGGCAGGCGAAGAGCGCTCAACCATGTGGTTCCATGTAGCACGCGAGTACACTGAAAAATGGCATCACCAACAGCAAATACGCGATGCTGTGGGCAAACAGGGTATAATGGGTCGCGATCTGTACTACCCTTGCATGGATACTTTTATGTTTGGCTTGCCGCATTGCTACCGCAACACTAACGCGCCAAATGGAACAATAGTTAAAATCACTATCACTACAGATAGCGGAGGCGATTGGTATCTAATAAAAGGTGATACTGGTTGGATATTGAGCAAAACGGAGTCTGGCGACGTAGCTGCAAGCGTAATTCTTGACCCGGATACCGCCTGGAAGTTATTTACCAAAGGCCTGACACCCGATACCGCAGCCAAACTGGTTAAATTGGGTGGAGATATAGAATTGGCCGGAGTTGTATTAACAATGGTTGCCGTTATGGCTTAAAGCAATAGCAATGGACAATAAACCGGAAATACTTCCTGACGATCTTCAATCCTACCTCGACACCCACTGCGAGCCCGAACCCGATGTGCTTAAACACATCAACCGCGAAACGCACCTAAGGGTATTAAAACCCAACATGCTTACCGGGCATTACCAGGGCCGGGTGTTAAGCATGATTAGTAAAATGATACGCCCGCGCAGAATTTTGGAGGTGGGAACCTTTACCGGATATGCCACTATTTGCCTTGCCGAAGGCTTAACAGAAGATGGCATCATCCATACCATTGAGGCTAATTTGGAAATGGAGGAAATGCTTAACAAACATTTTTCGCTAACAGATGTTGGTAAAAAAATTAAGCTCCATTTTGGCCCCGCAGCACAAGTTATAAGCACAATTGATGAGAAAACTTACGATTTAGTGTTTATTGATGCGGATAAAAAGAATAATTTTCTTTACTTTGAATTAATATTTGACAAAGTCAGATCTGGAGGACTAATAATAATTGATAATGTGTTGTGGAAAGGAAAGGTATATGGCGCTGAAAATGACGCTGATACTCAAAGCTTCCGACAACTAAATGATCAGATAGCCGCCGACCCGAGAGTTGATAAACTGATACTCCCGGTGCGTGATGGGTTGCTGGTCATCCAAAAAAAGTAAATTATGAAGAAAACCTTACTGATTGCCACATTGGTCATCTGTAGTTTTGCAGCATCCGCGCAAGCACAAAAGCACACCTCACAAACTTATATCGAACAATTCAAAGATAATGCCATAAGTATTATGCGCGAAACGGGTATCCCGGCCAGCATAATTTTAGGTATTGCCATGCACGAATCAGGTAACGGAAACAGCAACATCGCCCAAAAACTGAACAATCAGTTCGGAATAAAGGGCAACAGCGGCTCTGTTTACTACAAAAACAAGAAGAAAGTACGCTCATCCTACAAAAAATACGACTCCATCATGGATTCGTTTGCCGATTTTGCCCGCATAATTACGCAGCGACGTGACCGTGGTGCTATATCATCCGAACTTACAGAAACCGAGTACGAAAAATGGGTAAGAGGTATTCAGCGCAGCGGCTATGCAAGCAGCAAAAAATGGGGCGCTCAGGTACTGGCTATCATTCGCAAGTATGATCTGAACCAGTTAGATAACGAAGCTAAGCCTGCTCCGCAAATGGCACAAACTGTTGAGGCAAAATAAATACCATTTGGCACACAAGATGACTGCCGGTCGCGCGTTTTTATATACTTCATTCTCTTGTTTATTCCTCTTTTTTCTAGGCAGCTGCTCGGCGCATAAAAATGTAATATCCGACAGCCAGGCCCGAAAGAACAATAATGCTATTGAGCGCTCCAACAGAGACGCAATTGCTAATTATACGCCCTTCACTGTAACCTCCTACATAGAAAGATTTAAAAAAATAGCGGTTAAGGAAATGGACCTGTATGGCATCCCCGCAAGCATAACACTTGCCCAGGGGCTTTTTGAATCGGGCAACGGCAATAGCGACCTGGCCAAAGTAGCCAACAACCACTTCGGCATTAAATGCACTACAGATTGGAGCGGAAAAAGTTACTATAAGAATGATGACCGCGATAACGATTGTTTCAGGGTCTATAACAACCCCGAAGATTCTTACCGCGACCACTCGGAGTTTTTAAAGCGCAAGCGCTACGCTCCCCTTTTTGAACTGGACAAGGATGATTACCGCGGCTGGGCCAACGGTCTTAAACAGGCCGGTTACGCTACCAACCCTAAATATCCTGAGCTGCTGATAGGAGTTATTGAGCGCTATCATTTGGATCAATATGATAAACCCGAGGGTGAGATCCAAAAGATAAAACGCGAGGACCGGGTTTTGGCACAGATCAATCAAAACATCGGCACAGAAAATACCCCCACCGAAAAGTTACACACCGTTGTAGCCGGCGATACACTATATAACATTTCAAAACGTTTTGGCCTTACTGTGGATGAGCTGAAGGCGCTGAATAACATGCCGGATAACAACATTAAATTAGGCCAAAAGCTAATTGTTGTTAAATAAATCCCTGTTAATTATTGTTAAATGTATTATCAAAACTAAACAAACGTTTAGCTTTGGCTTTGTAATGAAACGGCTGTTACCAATTATACTATTTACTGTTATCTGCCTGCAAGCATTTGCCCAGCAAAAGTTTACAGAAGGGTTGGTTTTTGATGCCGTTACCAAGGACCGCATTGCCGTAGTTAATATTAAAAACCTACGTACCGGCGAGAGCATGTATAATAGTCTGAATGGTGTGTTTAAGGTAACAACTGAGCCCGGCGATTTGCTTGTTTTTAGTAAGATGGATTATTTTAACGATACCGTGCGTGTTTCTGATGATCTGGCCAAAGTTGTTTATTTAAATCGGACGGGCATAACACTTAAAGAGGTAAACATTTACGACCAGCTATCATCGCCCAAATCTATTATGGCCAAAAACCGGTCGCAATACAGCAAGGCCTATGGCGCGTTGGCTAACCGTGACCTGCTTAGTTTTAGCGGGGGCAGCGTTGGCCTAAGCGTTGACGCATTGTATAATATGTTTAGCCGCGAGGGAAAGAACGCCAAACATCTGCGCGATGTGTTGGAACTTGATTATAAACAAAACACAATAGATTTCCGGTTCAATAGAACCTTTGTTGGTCGGATAACGGGTTTAAGCGGGCCTAAGTTGGATGACTTTATGAAAAAGTACCGGCCGGGGTATTATTTTATAACCTACGCCAGCGAATACGAGCTGATAGCATCCATAAGGGCAAACCTTAAACGTTATCAGCGCAACCCATTGGCGTTTGAGCTGCCCGCGCTGGTCCCTGCTCAATAAAATATAGCCTCAATTTTATAAGCGGGTAGGTAAAACACAAAAAAAAACCTTTATTTGTGCGTGATGCCAGGAAAACTATTCCACATACTTTTTTGTGGATGCATGCTGTTGTTTGCGGCTGCCTCTGCACAAAACCCGGACACTACCCGGCGTGATAGCAGCAGAATTGATACCGCTTTGTTAAACCGTTATCGTGTTACACCGCGTCGTAATGCCATTCCGGTGAGGACACGCCCTCCGCAGATAAGGCCCATGATGATCCCCGTTGTTATGCCCGATTATGAGCTTAACTACTGGAAAAAATCAATAACGATAGGTGTAAATTTCAGTCAATCGGCATTTACCAGTAACTACAGCGCTGGCGGCGTGAGTGCCATAGCGCTTAACTCCAACTTCATATACCGCACCGAGTATAAAAAGGACCCCTTTAACTACACCGCCGAGATCAACTTTTTATATGGTATCTCAAAAAACAAGGGCCAGGGCTCACGTAAAACCAACGACCGTATTTTTATAGATAATAAAATAGCCACCAAATTATCAGAGCATTGGTTCTTTTTCGGGGCGCTGAGTTTTGAATCGCAATTTGACAGGGGGTACCAATATACCAACGGTGCCGGGCAGGTATTGGCGAAGCCACTGCTGCTGTCAAATTTTATGGCGCCCGGTTATTTCACGGAATCAATAGGTTTTGAGTTTAAGCCTGAAAAATGGTTCTCCATGCGTTTTGGTACAGGTACCGCGCGGCAAACCTTTGTTTTAGATACCACCATTTATCACAATAACAAGGCAAACTATGGCGTGCCTGTCGGGAAAACATTTAAAAACGACCTGGCTTTTCAGATCGTGTCTCAGCTGGATAAGGACATTTTCACCAACGTTCATCTTAACGCCAGGTATGCCTTATTTGTCCCTTACGAAAAACCGCTTGATTTTGTAACCCACAGGGTTGATGCCATCCTTACCGCCAAGATCAACAAGCTGATGAGCATGACCATTAACGGCACTTTTCTGTATGACAAAACCACATCCAAGCAAGTGCAGGGTACGGAAGGTATGGCACTGGGCATCATTTACAGGTTTCCTTAATGAAAGCGGAGTACATCTATAAAACAAAAATCCCTTATGCATTCATCGTGTTCATGACGCTTGGTACAGCTTTTTGGGGTTTCATATTATATTTAATGTATCCGATGAAACCAGCTCCCGGACAAGACATAGACGATGAAACAGCTTTGTGGATAGCTAGAGGGTTTGAGTTGATAATTGTTTTTCTCGCACTTTGCTGCTTTTACGGAGTTATTGGCTTCAAATTGAGTTATTTGACAAGCGATGAGTTGGTAATACATCGACCTCTCCTGATGTATCGACGAAGAGTTGATTTGATCGAGATCGATAAAATAATGGAAAAGAAAGAGAACGTCAATTTATCTCATGGGTTTTTTGATGAAAGCAGAATATACAGCGGCAACAAGGCAACCATTTTGCTTACAACAGGTAGAAAAATAAGGATCAGTAGTATCCAGATAAGGGGATATAAAGAACTTATTGATAAAATTCGCACGCAGATAATTCGTGCCTGGCGGCAAATGCGGTAACAATTATTTTTAAACAGATTGCCAACAAGCAATACATTGTTTCAAATTCTTAACTTTGCCATCTTTAAAACAGAAGGAATACCAATATAATGTTTGAAAATCTTTCGGATAAGCTGGACAGGGCCTTTAAGGTACTTAAAGGACAGGGAACTATTACAGAAATAAACGTGGCCGAGACCATGAAGGAAATTAGAAAAGCCCTTCTGGATGCCGACGTAAACTATAAAACAGCCAAAGCCTTTACAGACGATGTAAAGCAAAAAGCAATTGGCGCTAATGTGCTAACGGCGGTATCGCCAGGCCAGTTGCTTACCAAGCTGATGAACGATGAGCTGGCAGAGTTGATGGGCGGCACTACCGCCGAGCTTGATCTTAAAGCATCGCCAACGGTTATTTTAATTGCTGGTTTGAATGGCGCGGGTAAAACAACATTTACCGGCAAACTGGCCAATTACCTAAAAACACAAAAAAACAAAAAGCCACTTTTGGTGGCCGATGATATTTACCGCCCAGCGGCTATTGACCAGCTTGAGGTTTTAGCCGGACAAATAGGCGCGGCTGTTTATGCCAACCGCGAAAGCAAAGACCCCATCGCGATAGCAAAGGAAGGCGTTGCTTATGCTAAGCAGCACGGCTACAACGTTGTTATTATTGACACCGCCGGACGTTTGTCTATTGATGAGGCGTTGATGGTGGAAATTGAGCAGGTAAAAGCTGCTGTAAATCCGCAGGAAATATTGTTTGTGGTTGATTCCATGACCGGTCAGGATGCTGTGAATACCGCCAAGGTATTTAATGACAGGCTTGACTTTACTGGCGTTGTGTTAACCAAATTGGATGGCGATACACGTGGCGGTGCGGCGCTGTCTATCAAATCGGTAGTCAATAAACCTATTAAGTTTATCGGTACCGGCGAGAAGATGGAGGCGATCGACGTTTTCCACCCGGATCGTATGGCCTCTCGTATTTTGGGCATGGGCGACGTGGTGTCGTTGGTGGAGCGCGCGCAGCAGCAGTTTGACGAAAAAGAAGCGGCCGAGCTGCAAAAGAAGATCCGCAAGAACAAATTCGACTTTAACGATTTTTACAGCCAGATACAGCAGATCAAAAAAATGGGTAACATGAAGGATCTGATGGGTATGATACCGGGCGTGGGCAAAATGATGAAGGATGTAGAGATTGGCGACGACGCGTTTAAAAACGTGGAAGCCATCATCCAATCTATGACACCATACGAAAAAGCCAATCCCGATACTATCAATCAAAGCCGCCGCAACCGCATAGCCAATGGATCTGGCACCAAGCTGGACGAGGTTAACCGCTTGATAAAACAGTTTGAGGATATGCGTAAGGTGATGAAACAAATGAGCAACCCGGCCGCCATGGCTAACATGATGAAGCGGATGCCGAAGATGTAATTAAACCATCGGCTTAACAAACCATCTATAAATATTAAAGCGGCTTATTGCCGCTTTTTTTGTTTGCAATATTTAGCTTTACGTATTAATTGATGATATGAATATACGCGCTCTTGTTTTTGTGTTTTTGATTGTTTCATGTTTCGGCGCTTCTGCCCAGGTCCCCGGCTCACCCATTGATGTACAACACTACACCTTCAATATCGACCTTAACGATAACGATAACAACATCAGTGCTAAGGCAGAAGTAACGCTTAAGTTCACAAAAAACACGACTTCTTTTGACCTAGACCTGGTAAAAAAGAACAACACAGGTAAGGGTATGCTGGTTAGTTCTGTGACCGAGAGTGGCAAGGCAGTACCCTTTACGCAGAGCGCGGAAAAGCTCACCATTAATTCAGCAAGCCTAACAGGCAGTACACATACCTATAGCATCGCCTACAGCGGTGTTCCTGCTGATGGGTTGATCATATCCGCCAATAAATACGGAAAGCGCACCTTTTTTGGTGATAACTGGCCCAACCGGGCCCATAACTGGCTGATAAGTGTGGACCATCCGGCAGACAAAGCTTCGGTTGATTTTGTGGTATCGGCTCCTGCTCACTACGATGTTATAGCCAATGGCTTGAAGGTGAGCGAAACCCCTCTCCCTCAAAACAAAAAACAAACGCACTGGCGCGAAACCGCACAGCTATCAACCAAAATTATGGTGATAGGCGTGGCCGATTTTGCCATTCAGCATACTGCGGATGTGAATGGCATACCCATTTACAGTTACGTGTTTCCGCAGGATTCGGTTAAGGGTTTTAAAAACTATACCTATGCTAAAGAGATCCTGCCGTTCTATATCAACAAAATTGGCTTGTATGCTTATAAAAAGCTGGCCAATGTGCAATCTAAAACCATTTTTGGAGGCATGGAAAACGCCGGGGCGATATTTTATTTTGAGGATTCGCCGGGTGATAAAAACATAGAATCATTAATGGCCCACGAAATTGCCCACCAATGGTTTGGCGATGCCGCCAGCGAAAAGAATTTTTATAACCTATGGTTAAGCGAGGGCTTTGCTACTTATTTAACCCACTATTACCTGGAAAACAAATACGGCATCGACACCTTAAAAAAACGCCTTATTGCCGACCGCGCAAAGATCATAGCGTTTGAAAAAGAGCGGCTAAAACCCGTTGTGGATACCTCGGTGAAAGATAACTACATGCCACTGCTTAACGCCAACAGTTACGAAAAAGGCAGCTGGGTGCTGCACATGCTGCGCCTTAAACTGGGCGATGAGGTTTTTTGGAAAGGCATCCGCCAATATTATGCGCAATACAATGGTAGCAACGCTAATACAGATGACTTCCGCAAGGTAATGGAGCTGGCGAGCGGGAAGGACCTGAGCGTATTTTTTAAGCAATGGTTGTATACTGCCGGGCATCCGGATCTGCTTTTTAAATGGAAATATAATACCATTGAGAATAAAATTGAGTTTACCTTATCTCAACAACAGGCTGAATTATATGATCTGGCTGTTGACGTTGTTATTAATGGACGCCTTCTGCAATTTCGTCTTGATAAAAAAGACATTCAGGGCTCATACCCGTTAAAGGAAACGCCGGCATCGGTAGCTATTGATCCCGAGGTGAAGCTTCTTGCGCAGACTAAATCGCAGGAGTACTGGTAACCGGAGGCCAATAGACAAAAAAATCCCTATCTTACGCTGTAAATAAACTTTATTACACGTGTTAGTTAAAACCTTTGGCAGCGCCGTTTATGGCATCGAGGCCATTACCATAACAGTTGAGGTAAATATTGCAGCGGGCACCAAATACTTTATTGTCGGCCTGCCGGATATCGCTGTGAAAGAAAGCTATTTCCGTATAGAATCAGCGTTGAAGAATTGCGGGTTTAAGATGCCGCGGCAGCAGGTTGTGGTCAATATGGCTCCTGCTGATATCAAAAAAGAAGGCTCGTCATACGATCTTACCATTGCCACAGCCGTATTAGCGGCATCAGGACAAGTAGAGGCAGAAGAACTGGATAAGTACCTCATCATGGGCGAGCTCTCGTTAGATGGCGGCCTACAACCCATTAAAGGCGCATTGCCCATTGCCATACAAGCCCGTAAAGACGGCTTTAAAGGGTTCATTCTCCCCAAACAAAACGCGCGCGAAGCCGCCATTGTTAGCAACCTGGAAGTTTATGGCGTTGAAAGCATCAGCGATGTGGCAGGCTTTTTTAACGGCGACCTGCAACTTACCCCCGAAGTGGTGAACACCCGCGAAGAATTCTATAACAGCCTCTGCAATTACGACAGCGACTTTAGCGAGGTAAAAGGTCAGGAAAATATTAAGCGTGCTTTAGAAATTGCCGCCGCAGGCGGGCATAATGTGATATTGATAGGTCCGCCGGGAGCAGGTAAAACCATGCTGGCGAGGAGACTGCCATCTATTCTGCCGCCCTTAAGCCTGCATGAAGCATTAGAGACCACCAAGATCCACTCGGTAGCAGGCAAACTGGCAGCTGCGGATGCGCTGGTAACCATAAGGCCATTCCGTTCGCCGCACCATACAATTTCAGATGTCGCGCTTGTTGGCGGTGGTGGCAATCCGCAGCCCGGCGAGATCTCGTTGGCGCATAATGGCGTTTTGTTTTTAGACGAATTGCCCGAGTTTAAACGGTCCGCATTGGAGGTTATGCGACAGCCATTAGAAGAGCGCAGGGTCACCATATCGCGTGCCAAGTTTACGGTTGACTACCCCAGCAGCTTTATGTTGGTGGCAAGTATGAACCCCTGCCCTTGCGGATATTATAACCACCCCGAGAAGGATTGTATTTGTCCGCCGGGGATGGTGCAAAAGTATTTGAGTAAGATAAGCGGTCCGCTGTTGGACAGGATAGATCTGCATGTAGAGGTTACCCCCGTCAACTTTAACGAATTGGCATCTGATAGGCTGGCTGAAAAGAGTGAATTTATCCGCGAACGCGTAATAAAAGCGAGAGAGATACAAACGGAGCGATTTGGAAACCGACCCGATTTGCACGCCAACGCGCAGATGAGCCCCCAAATGGTGCGCGACCTATGCAAAATAACCGAAGCCGGCCAAAACCTGTTAAAACGCGCCATGGAAAAGTTGGGGCTGAGCGCCCGGGCCTACGACCGTATTTTAAAAGTGGCCCGCACCATTGCTGACCTTGCCGGAAGTGATGAGATAAAGTTGGAACATTTGGCGGAAGCTATACATTTTAGAAGTTTGGATAGAGAGGGATGGGCTGGGTAAACGAGACAGAGTCTCGGCGCATACAAGTCCGTAGTTGAAAACTACGGACAGCGAGGATTTTAAAGGAAGGAGAACTACAAGAAGCGATGGTGAAGGCTACTATAATTATCACATGTTATGTAACGCTATCAGTGGCGGGATGCGCCCCGGAAAAAGGTATTCCCGGTGGTTATATTTCAAAAGGTAAAGATTATAAGATGTATCTTACGTTAAGAAAGGACAGCTCTTTTTCCATTTACCATAGTGGTTTTGAATATCATAAGAATGGAAAAGGGTTGTGGAGAATGAAGGCGAAGGACACTGTGCTCCTTGTTTTTAATGATTTTAATCAGAACGCGTTTATGTTAACCCAGGATTATATTAAAGGCGATACGCTAACATTAAAAGTACTTAGTGAGAAGAGGCTTAAATATTATAAAGCGAGGTTAAAAAAGGTCGAGGATTAAACCGCCACTGGTCGAAGTTTTCAACTTCGTCCTAAAATGTCGCAAGCATTCTGCTTGCGTAAAACATTTGCTATTTTAGCTTAATGGGCAGGAAATACATTTTTCATGAGCACAACCAGCTTTACTTTGTCAGTTTTGCTACCGTAAATTGGGTGGATGTTTTTGTAAGGCGCATTTATTGTGATACAATGGTTGAAAGCCTTAGGTTTTGTATTGAAAACAAGGGACTTGAATTATATGCCTGGTGCATCATGTCGAGCCATGTTCATTTGATTATTAGCACGGAAAATGGCAATTTGTCTGATATAATGCGCGACATGAAAAGGCACACCGCCAAACAAATTTTAAAAGCTATTGAAGAAAATGTGCAGGAGAGCCGACGCGAGTGGATGCTCTGGATGTTTAAACGTGCCGGAGAACACAATGCTAATAATGAGAAATATCAGTTTTGGCAACAAAACAACCACCCGATTGAATTATCGACGCACAAAATGATGATACAACGGCTGGATTATTTACATAATAATCCTGTTGAATCGGGTGCTGTTGATCGTCCGCCTAATTATTTGTATAGTAGTGCCATAGACTATTATACTGACGAAAAAGGAATGTTGCCGGTTATACTCTTAAGCTGAAAGCTTAAGCAATTTTGGGACGAAGTTGGAAACTTCGACCAGTGGGGGGACAGAAAAACGGTGAAGGTTGGATAATAAAATCATGAAACAAAAAACAGCCAATGTAACGGATTCTGATATAGAACGAATCATCTTAAGGGATTTTTCTCGGTCAGATCAGAAAACGGTGAAAATCATACTATCAAATTATAAAACCGATGGCGCGAACGAAAGAAATAGAGTTTACGCGGACGCGTTGAAGTTATCCGCAGGTGATATTGCCCTGCTTGAAAAGTATGTTCACCGAGCTAACGTTGACTACCGCGACTTAATTGCATTATCAGAGTATCCAAATTATACCGAACACATGTTTGATGATGATTTTTCAGGCAAAAGAAAAGCCAAACTTATTGACGATGATTGGCGACAATATCAGGAATGGTTCATGAAATAATGCCTATAAGGTTAGCCACAGCTAAAAAAATGAAAAAAGTATTGGTAGTAATTGTCGTGATAATTGCGACCATCTACATAGGGCAGCTTGTTTATAAAACGTTGTGTATTAGTTGTACAACTCCACCAGTCAAGGAGTATACGTATAGAGGACCCGTTGCGGACTTAATTGCGGGTTTTAAAGTCCTTGCAAGTTCAAATGAAAAAATAAAATTTAGAATAAGCGACACACTTGACTATAAATCAGGTGAAGATGCTTATGCAATGACTATAACTGTTAATTATCAAAATCAAGTAATACGATACGATTTAATTGGCGAAAATCTTCCTTCATCTACAAGGGGTTTGGAAACACGAATAAAATTGACTGGTGCTAACAACTTAACGAACAATAAAGGAGGCTATGGCATTGGCGCCGATGGTATACAAGAGATATTAAACGAATTTCAGCTATTGATTTTAGAACCTTTAGCAAAAAAGCAAAACATAGAAATAACGCCGTTGAATTAATTCCTGCCACTGTTGGTGTTCGGCGGGTGGGCCGTTGTTGCGTCTTATGACCAACAACTTGTGCGCTAGAAAAGCGGATCGACAGAGTTTGGTGGGCCGGGGCAACGAGACAGAGTCTCGGAGCATAGGGGTCCGTAGTTGAAAACTACGGACAGCGGTAATTGTGATGTCCAAAAAAATGAAAAGCATTAAAACAATAAACTTGGCCGTGTGGGTTGTAACTGTTCTCCTGAGCAGCTGTCGTGTTGATCCTCAAAAAATCCAACTGACAAAATTTAATGCTTCTTACGAAGAACTTTCAGGCAAACATGACCGGATTAAATTTATGTTTTCTAATCAGGATCGTATTAAATATGTTGAGTTTAAGTTAGAGGATTTTAATGCAGCTTCGATTACGGCTTTCCCCGATACGTATAAGTTATTCCAGGACGGAGACATAGCTGAAATTGTTGCTTATTCGTCAAGCTGTATTTTCTTTGTTTTGAAAATACATAAAGGCATATATGATGATGAATTTGAATGCCTTAAAAAATATAATGCATCAAAATGTATTTTATTCAAAGACGGGTGTGTAAAAACAGAAGACGAGCAAACGCTGGAAGATGACTGGAAATATGAACGTATTCATTTACATATTTGCGATTAGGCTGCCCGTGCCCTTGTTGATGCGCAGCGCGTAGGCCGTTGTTGCGTCTTATGACCAAAAATTTGTGCGCTGGGAAAAGGTGGAGTTAGTTAGTGGTGCGATGACAACACCGACCACAGGCTGAAACTACATACAAATGCACGCTTTTAAGATTTTTGCTCATTCTTGCTAATGGAAATTCTGGAAATTATAGGCTCTTTAATCAGGCATTATATTTTTAATGTCCCCTACAAAAAACGTAGTAAAAAGAAATCGGACGATTGGTACGGTGGAGATGAATATAATGATCTATTTGTCGGGCTGGCGGCGGTGATTGCTGTTGTTTGCCTGTGTGGGCTCATCTTTTATTAATTTTAACGTGGTGTCCCTGGCGTTGATAACCCGTCAGACCGGGGATTTGTGAGTCAGAACCGACGAGGTAGAAGGATGGGCTAGACAGCGTCTCGGAGCATAGGGGTCCGTAGTTGAAATCGAACAGCGGGTTACAAGGAAGATATTTCAAGAAATGAAAACATTCAAAAATACATTGCGGATTGTAGTTGGACTGGCATTAATGTTAGGTGCTATAACGGTAGTTCTTAATCTCAATCGGGCTCCGGCAGAATCCATTGCTATTCTGTTATTTTATGTTTATTTAATTGAATTTCCACTCTTTATAGTTTTCATTTTTGTGCTATTGTATCAATGCCTTTTTAAAAGAAAGTCTGTTTTCCTTTTTAAAACCGAATTAATTTATTTATCGATACAGGTTTTCGTTATTGTTTTGCTCTCTCTTTCGAGCATAAATTGTCCAACATGCTGGGGCTAAATATTTTCGCCCTTGTTGGTGTTTGGAGCCTAAGCCGTTGTTGCGTCTTATGACCAACAACTTGTGCGCTGGGAAAAAGCAAATGCCCCGACAGTCGGTGTTCCAAATCAGTTGATTTGCTGTTCCAAAGTGTTCCAATTTTAATCGAATATTGAAAAGCGCTACAATGCGCTTATTATCAGCAACTTGTTGGCAATTTACAGCCAACTTTACTGACTTATAAGTAGTTTCAAAGTGTTCCAAACTGTTTCGGGACAAAATGTTAAGTAGCTTATAAACAGCCGGTTAATACCGTCAGTTGGTTCGGCGTAATTTTAAGGCTTTATATTTTTTGGAACAGCAGCACGCCCGGCAACAGGGAGGTAAGATGACGTGCCACGTTGTTCACCTCAAAATTCGTCGGCAGTTGAGCGGCTCTCAGCAAATGGCGAGCTGGAAAAGTTGATGGTTAGGGTGTCGTGGTTCAATGCAAAGGACCACTCCGAGGTTTGGTCCTTTTTCTCGGTAACGCTGTCCTCACAGCCAAATGTAAACCTAACATCCAGCACTATTCTGAAACTGCCTTTACCAGTTGCCGCGCTATAATTAACCCGGTCAAAAGCCATGCGGGTAACGTCAGGCGATCCGCCTTGCCTGAACTCGCGCTGCAGCTCAAGCGCCAATTGATTATAATTGATAGAGCTCGGTTCAAACAAATAATCCAGGAATGCTGCCACATTTGCATCAGGCTTGCTTAATTGAGTGATCTGTAGCGGGCTAAGATTGATCTCGAAACTTTCCATGGCGTCAAAAATCGGCATTTAAAAAACTAATGTGCCTATAAAGGATGTTTTTCCTAATTTAGATTTTTCGTTACCCGATGAAACCGCTCCACCGCAATCTGCTTATAGCCTCTAACCTGTACCGTGCATCGGCACTGTTAACGGTTTTGGCCTATTTCCTTTCCGGAAAAGAAGCCGCCCTGCCCGAAGTGCTTGTTATAGCCATAACGTTAGTTGTGGCTTACCTGATAAGGGCGGGCCTTAACTGGCTAATATGGATCCTGCTGGCATGGGACCTGTTCTATCTTCCTTTTTTTGTAATGGCATTGCTGCAGCCATGGACGGGCAAGGTTGGGATAAACCTGTTAGCCATAGCTATTGATCTGCTGCAGATAATTGCCCTTGTGTTTTTGTTCCTGCCCAGAAAGGAAGAGCCGGAAGAAGAGCCTGTAGCAGATGAAGAACAACCCTCGGATATTGAATAACCATGCCCTCTGCTTTTATATCTCATATTAAGAATTATGTTCCACTTACCGCCGATGAGGAGCAGATCGTGAATGGGCACATACGGGTATTAAATATCAAAAAGAAAGCCTGGCTACTAACCGAAGGGCAGATATGCCGCAGTAATTATTTTGTTGAGAATGGCTGCCTGCGGATGTACTACATTACAGATAAGGGCACGGAGCAGATAACGCAATTCGCCCTGGAGAACTGGTGGCTCGCCGATTACATGAGCCTGACGATGCAAAAGCCCTCGCCGTTTTTTATACAGGCTGTTGAAGATGTGCAGGTAGTAGCCCTCGACCATCATAAGCAAGAGGAACTGCTACTGCAGATACCTAAAATGGAGCGTTATTTCAGGCTGATGATGCAACGAGCGTATGCTGCCATGCAAATGCGCATTAAATATATACGCGACCAGTCAAAGGAAGAAGTGTATCACCAGTTTAGTGGTCTTTTCCCGGATTTTGTGCAGCGTATACCGCAATACATGCTGGCCTCATACCTGGGCCTCACGCCAGAATATTTGAGCGAGATCCGCAAGAAAAAGCACCCCTAACGCATTTCTTAAACCAGTTTAATTTTTACCCGGATATGCCACTGTATGTTTGTCTCAACAAAAAACATACAACAATGAGCACTAGAATTGATATCCAAAAACAACAACCCGAGGCTTACAAGGCAATGTTCGGCCTTGAGAAATATTTGAGCGGCACGCCAATACCCCCGCTTCACAGAGAATTGATAAAAATTAGGTCATCACAAATAAATGGTTGTGCCTTTTGTATAGACATGCACACCCGCGATGCCCGCAAATTAGGTGAAACCGAGCAACGCATATATTTACTAAACGCCTGGCGCGAAGTAGATAACCTATTTACCGAGGAAGAGCGCTGCATATTAGCCATAACCGAAGAAGTTACATTAATAAGTAAGCATGGCCTTACCGAAGAAACCTATGCTAAAGCGGCTCAGCTGTTTGAGCCGGATTACATTGCGCAGCTTATAATGGCAGTAGTTACCATTAACGCCTGGAACCGCATAGCCATATCAACCCATATGCAACCGGCACAGGCGTAGTTTTGTAAAAGATCCATCAACGAAGAGGCCGTATCATCTCATTCATGATACGGCCTCTTTTTTTGAATAATAAAGCTTATTTAAAATATTTATCTGCCCAGGTTAAAAAGTATGGCCAGTTAGGTCCATCAACGTGGCCGCCTGCATGCTGACGGAAGGCAACATCGCCATCAACCATTGTTTCAATTTTAGGGAAAACATCCGTTTTCGTCGGTTTTTTGCCCAACAGCTTATATGCTGGTCCGGCTGCCGCAGCCGCCATAAACATACCCTGCGCATCCGCCCAACCATCCTGGCCGATCTTGGCCACCTTGCCGCCGCTGATAAATACAGGGCGCGGTGCACATAGCGCGATCAATTCATGAGCATCAACAGGCAGATCGTTCCATTGCAGGATGCTGCCGTATTTTAGAAAGTTTCCTGCCATCCAGTGATACTCTGAGGCGGCGGTAACGTTTTCAATTACTTCGCCAAAGTTGCGGCGATAGATCTTCGCGCCACCTTCGCCTGATGAACTTACATAAGCCGTTGCCATACGCGGATTAAAAGCCAGCGCCACTAGAGCACCTTTGCCGTAACGGGAGTGGCCCTGTATGGCCACTTTCTTAGCGTCAACAGCTTTATTGGTCTTGAAATAATCTATGGCACGGTCGGCACCCCATGCCCAGGCACGCAGGGCACCCCAATCGTCGGGTTTTCGGAAAGCGCCTTTGTTAACTAAGCCTATTATGCCCTTGGTTAATCCGGCCCCGTTATCGGCCTGTATGCTGCCGGGGTTTAATGCTGCATAGGCCCAGCCTTTTTCTAATATTTGTTGTTGAGCGCTTTTAGGTGCGGGTGCAGCGCCCGGAGCGCCGGTTCTTGGCGGGCCGAAACCACCGGCACCAAAACCACCGGCAGGACGAGGAGCTAAAAAGTCGCCGCCACCAAATACCATTATTACAGGCACAGCTTTGGTTGCGCTTCTGGGCACGGTTAACGTTAATTGTATATCTACATTTATTGTCGGATAGGCCGAATTATCTACATGGCCCACCAACTGCTTAACATTTACGGGGATGTTATTTACCACCTGGTCGCTATCCTTATAAACCCTCCATGTTACTTTCGGTACATTTTTGGGTATGCGGCCATACACTTCTTTCTCAAAAAGTTCCACAATTTCGGCACGGCGTTTAGGCCATTCTGATGCTTTGGTTACTTTTTTACCATTATTAAATTTTAATACTTCGGGTAGCTCTGGGTAGGGGTTAGCCAGCGCTTCATCGTAATTGGTAAAATTAGCGGCGGTAGAGTCTGAGCCGCTTCTGGGGGGCCTCATGGCGGTAATGCCCAACTGCTTTATCATGTCGTTACGATCAGTCTGGGTAGCATCAGCCACTGCTTTTTGGGCGGCCTGCTGCTCCGGCGTTTGGGCCGGACGCTGTGCAAATGATGAATCAGCAAATGCCGCGCAGGTAAAAATAAGTGCGATTGTCTTTTTCATTTATAATTTAGTTTTATCGGGTTCGGTATTGGTTTTGTGTCAGGATGGATCGTTTCCGGACACAATCAATTAAAGATAAATATTATTGTAGCCCGCAATCTATCACCCGGATAAAATGCTTGTTACAATTGTTAAGCGTACAATAATTTCTGACAATAGCCGAGGGCCGTTTCAGAGCCCTTGCATAGCTACCGAAGGCATATGACAGCAGGGAAGCTACTGGTGAAAAAGCGGTCAACAATTGTACTTTTTACAACAATACAATATCTGCCGGGGCAAAAAAAAATTTATAAAGAGGCTAAAAATGTTTTGGTGATTTTTTACCTTTAAGCGGATAACCCTTTACTTGTCACATGAAGAAATTTTACACTATCGCTTTAGCCCTTACATTTTATTTGACAACCGCCATAGCGCAGGTTGACAGTACAACCTTAAAGATACAGGCCTTTGAGGCATCCTTCACCTATCAGCATGGTGCCATTAAAATTGGAAAGGGTACCGGCGTGGTGAATGTCCCTGTTGGGTTTAAATACCTTGACTCTATACAGGCCGAGAAGGTGCTTACCGAAATATGGGGAAACCCTAAAGGCACAAGCAAATCGCTTGGTTTTATTTTGCCGGAAAAGCAAGGTATTCTGAGCGACAATGGGTATGTGTTTAACATAGAATATGATGCTATGGGGTATGTAAAGGATGACGACGCCGACGATATTGATTATGATGAACTGCTGGAGAGCATGAAATCAGAAGCAAAGGAAGAAAGCACACAGCGGCAGAAGGATGGTTACCCGGCTATTGCCATG
>CBFGNU010000024.1:0-24285 GCA_965650195.1 uncultured Mucilaginibacter sp.
TGTTGCTGTTGTTGCTGCTGAACCATATCCATATACCGTTGATAGCTGTTTTTTGTAACAACGTTAGCATCCGCAGGGGTAGGGGCTGATATGATCTCAACTGTTGATGTTTCTATATTTGTCGGGTTGCCAATATCATCATCAACCGTTACAGAGACCTCTAAACGGTGCCCTGACGCTCCTTTATACACACCTTTAACAGGCGAACAATCGCTAAAATTGCGACCTACGGCTAAGCGCACATGGGTTTCGTTAGCTATACAATTGTTAGTAGGGTCAAGGCCCAGCCAGCCATAGTCGGGTATATAAGCTTCCGCCCAGGCGTGGGTAGCGCCTTCGCCGCGCATGCCATTTTTGTAGGTGCATATATAACCACTAACATAACGTGCCGGTATATGCACCAGGCGCAGCATTTCGGTTAATATATGGGCAAAATCCTGGCAAACGCCGGCTTTAAGCTTCCATATTTCGTCAAGTTTGGTCTCAACCGTCGTTACGCCTTTTATGTAATCAAAATTATCATACACATACTGGCAAAAGCGTAAAGCGATCTGGTAGGGCGTGTCGTCTCTCGACCATTCTTTATCAACTACTTTTTGCAGATCAGCCAGGCCTTCAAAATATTCCTGCCTTAAAAAATCTATGTAAGGCACCATGTACCTTAATGGCTTTAAATCCTCCCATTGCTGAGCCGGAAAAATATCATTTATAGGTAAAAGGCGATGTTTGGTAGTAACCAGCATCCTTGAGGTAATAACCATTATTGAATGCGGTACGCTATACGTAAATGTTCCCACCTCGTTGCCGTAATAATCTGTAAACGTATCAACCACGGGGCTTCCGCTTACCAAAACATCATGCTTAATAACATCCTGGTAGTCATCCTTTATCGGGAACAATATGATCTGGTTAGCGCTGTCGCGAACAGGGCTGTCATAAACGTATGTGGTAATATGTTGTATCTGGAACTCAGGCATCTTATTTTAGTTTATTTATCACTGGTCACTCGTCTCCCAATTAAGAATTAGCAAAGTAATATTCGTTTAAGGCATCACTTATTCCGTAAAGCTCGCCCCTTATTTGCGCCAGGAACGTATGCAGGCCCTCTTGTTTTATGCTTCTAACCGAACTGTATTTTATGCGGCTTTGCAGGCGGCCTATCCTGAAAGACATTTCCCTGAAGTTATCCAGGTTACTGTCTTTTTTTAAGCGTTCAAAGTAGCGCTGTATGTTATTTACAGAGTAGATAACCGAGCGCGGGAAGTCATTATTAAGTACCACCTGCTCCAGCACGTTCTCTGCTTCAAAACCTTCCCGGTAAGTTTTAAGGTAAAGCTCATATCCGCCTAGCGACAGCAATAAATGCTTCCAGTAGGTAGTATCCGTAAGCAGGTCGGGGTTGTCAGATATCGAACCGAATTTGGTATCCAAAATATCAACCGATTGGATGGCTCGTTCCAGGTATTTGCCAATATTCATAAAGCTGCGGCCTTCGCCACGCTCCATGGTAATTTCAACGGTGCCGTAATAGAGCATTACTTGCTTTATCAGCACGTCTAACACACCTATCGGGTCCTCGCGCTGCAGGGCGCGTTCCAGTTTAGTGTCTTTCACTGCATGGTAATATTCATTAAGGCATTGCCAAAGATCTTTTGTAATGTGTTCCTGTACGCTGCGCGCGTTCTCGCGGGCAAGGGTTATAATATTTACGATGGAATTGGAGTTGCCTTTGCCGGTTACCATGTATTTAAGTACGGAGCGGCTATCGTTTTCCAGCTTACCGCCTTCGTCTTCACCGTGCTCGGCGTACATATCAATAACGGGCTCCCACGTAAATTCGGCAATGGTATCCTGCGATGACGCGTAATTGATCTTCAGCATGCGTAACAAACCGTCGCTGCGCTCAATATACCGGCTCATCCAATAAAAACTTGCTGCTACCCTGCTTAACATCTTAATTTCGAATTTCGGATTTTCAATTTCGGATTATTTATTTCCTCAATTTGGTTCCCTATGTTTAATTAATTAGAATCTGCACATCTGCATATCCTCACATCTGCACATCTATGCAAGCACCCACGTATCCTTACTACCGCCACCCTGCGAGCTGTTAACTACCAGCGAGCCCTCTTTTAAAGCTACGCGGGTTAATCCCCCGGGTACTATCTCTATCCCATCCGGGCCGAACAAGGCGTATGGCCTTAAGTCTATGCGCCTTGGTTTTAATTCGCCCTGCATATAACATGGCGCGGCTGATAGACTTATGGTTGGCTGCGCGATAAAATTGCGTGGCTCTTTCAATATCTCTTTTTTATAATCCTCTATCTCTTCGTCGGATGCGGCATGGCCCATCAGCATGCCATATCCACCGCTGCCGTTGGTGCGTTTTATCACCATCTTGTTCATGTTTTTAAACACATAATCCTTTTCGTCGGGGTTGCCTAACTGGTGGGTGGGCACATTCTTTAAAATAGGCTCCTCGTTAAGGTAGTATTTTATCATTTGCGGCACATAGGTATAAATGGCCTTGTCATCGGCTACGCCATTACCAATAGCGTTTACTATAGCCACATTTCCTTTACGGTAAGCGCCCATTATACCGGCCACGCCCAGCATGCTGCCAGGGTTAAACACCAATGGGTCAAGAAAATCATCATCAACCCGGCGGTATATTACGTCAACCTGCTGCAAACCTATAGTGGTTTTCATATATACCTTTTGGTCCTTAACCACCAGGTCGCGGCCTTCAACCAACTCTACACCCATTAAACGGGCAAGCGTGGTATGCTCAAAATAAGCAGAGTTATAAATACCCGGACTAAGCAACACAATGGTTGGATTAGCTATCTGCCTTGGCGAAAGCGCCATCAGGTTACGGTAAAGTATAGACGGATATTCTGTAACGCTACGCACGCCGCATTGTGGCAACAGATCAGGAAAGAGCCGCTTGGTAATCTCGCGGTTCTCCAGCATATAGCTTACGCCCGATGGTGTGCGCAGGTTATCCTCCAAAACATAGAAAGTGCCATCGTGATCGCGGATAAGGTCAATACCCGAAATGTGGATATAAATATCATACGGAACATGGAGCTGGTACATCTCCCGCAGAAAGTGCGGGCACGAATAAATTATATCAACCGGAACAATGCCATCCTTAATAATAAACTGATTGTGATAAATATCCTTTAAAAAATGGTTAAGCGCGGTAAGGCGTTGCTTTATCCCTTTTTCAACAAAGGCCCATTCAGACGCGGTTATAATACGCGGGATAATATCAAAGGGAAAGATCTTCTCAATACCCTCGTTATTATTGTACACGGTAAACGTAATACCCTGGCTCATGAACAGCCGCTTGGCTAAATCTTCTTTTTTATTCAGATCATCGGCAGATTCGCCCGAAATGTAGTCTATTACCTTGCTATAGTGTTCGCGCACTTTTGAATCATCCCCGTACATTTCGTCCCAAACTCCGTCAATGGGGCTGTATTTATTAAAATAAGCTGATTCGTGCATGTAAAATGGCGCCTTTAAGTTTGTGGTTACACAATTTACTCATTAAAAATGAAATATATGAAGTGTTTTTTATAAAAATGCAATTTATTTTGAAATAATTACAATTATTTAATGATTTAATTATAAAAATTACGAAAAATACGCTTTAAAATTAGCGATAATATATACAATTAATGCGTCTTTATTGTGATTTTATATACAAACGTATCTTTTCTGTCGGATATAGGAATATGAAGCAGCGGCAAGGTTATTAATGATTTATGTGTTAAGGCTAAATCCATTTATATAACAAATACGTTAGTAAAATGTTTACTATTAGCGCTGCCTTACCAGCCACGGTTTATTAGAAGCTGTTTTTCCAAAATATGGAAATATTTCCAAAATATGGAGTTTGGCACGATTGGAAAAGTGCCTTGTTAGCTTAAAAAAGGCTTTTTTTTATAATGGAACATACTTTGCATAGATGGCGTATAACAGTACATAGCCCAAAAGAAATGAAAAAATTATCATCACTGCTGCTTGTTGCACTTACAGTGTTTGCAGCTTGTAAAAAATCAAGTGTTACTCCTGACGGAGTTACTCCTCCTGACAACGTAACTAAAATTGCTCCTGATGGATTTAATTTTAGTACAACAAAAAGCGTTAATTTAAACTTATCGCTTAAAGCAACAAACGGCGATGCGTTACGCGGCGTGGTAGTAAGTATTTACAACCCTGCTAATACATCTGCTGACGCTGCTATATATAAAGGTATTACGGATGCCAGCGGAAATTTAACTGCGCAGATAACCATACCTGCTGAGCTTACTAAAATAGTAATAGACCCTGCTTACTTGGGCCTAATGCGTTATGCTAAAGCTAACATTAACGGTAGTTCTGTAACTGCTGGCATAGGCGGCTCTGCCGGTTTTAGCGGCGATGTAGTTCCCGAGGAAATTGTAGTACAAACAGGTACAGGTACCGGCTTAACCACATTGGCAGCCGGATCTACAACTTTTGCATATCCATCGCCTTATACATCATCTGATGACGCGATATTGAATACAACTCAAAATCCTTTTTCGCAAGGCGTGCCTAAATATTTATTGGCTACACCTGATGTTATAAGCGCTGCGTTATTATCATACGTTAATGCTTCTTTACCGGAGTCAAAACCGTTAACAGAAACACACCCTGATTATTTATCAGGTACTGCTAAATCAACGCTTGATGTTAAAGAAAAAGCAGATGTTTGGATAACTTTTGTTGCTGAAGGTGCAGGTAATTTAAATACACTTGCTTATTACACTTATGCTACCAGCAACCCTCCTGACAGTGAATCAGACATTAAAAACGCTACAATTGTATTACCTAACGCATCTACATATGGTGCAGGTGGCGGCCTTAAACCAGGCGCTAAAGTTAAAATAGGCACTTTTGAAGCGGGCACTTCTATAGGCTTTATATTGATTGGTAATGGATGGACAGGTAAAGGAATCAATACAGGTGGCACCAAGTTTTATTCACACAGTGTTCTTAACCCGGAAAATAAAGCGGAATTAAGAAAACATACCGCGGTATTATACGATGATGTTCACAAGGTTACCTTAATAGGTTTTGAAGACTTGAACAGACAATCAGGCTCGGATAATGATTTTAATGATTTGGTTTTCTATGCTTCTTCTAACCCGATTACTGCTATATCAACAGAGGGCGTACCTGTAGTTGATAAACCATTAGATGCCGATGCTGACGGCGTATTGGATGCGTTAGACGCTTTCCCTAATGATGCATCTAAGGCTTTTGTAAGCTACTATCCATCAGCAAGTGGCTACGCAAACATAGCTTTTGAAGATAACTGGCCTAAAAAAGGCGATTTTGACCTGAACGACGTTGTTGTTAGATATCGCTATACTTTTGTAACCAATGCCAAAAACGAGGTAGTTACTATACAAGGTGATTATAATGTTACAGCAGTAGGTGCTTCTTTTAAAAATGGTTTTGGTGTGCAGTTCCCATTCGCGGCATCAGCTGTGCAATCAGTAACAGGCCAAAAATTTAAAGACAGTTATATAACACGTGCTGCAAATGGTGTTGAAGCCGGACAGAGCAAAGCGGTTATTATTCCGTTTGATAATACTGATATAATGATAAACAACCCTGATGGCGCTTTTTTTGTAAACGTATTAAACACAAAGGATAAAGTGACCACCGGTGCTACATCATCAGTTTTGGTGACGCTTTCTACCCCTGTTGCACAGTCTATAGTTACTGCAACAGCGATTAATCCATTCCTGATAAGTAATTCGCGCCGTGGCTACGAGATACACTTGCCGGGCTATGCACCTACTGATAAAGCAGATACCAAGTTGTTTGGTACTGATGATGATAACTCAATACCAGCATCATCAAGATATTATTTGGCAAAAGACAACCTGCCATGGGCAATAAACTATGCCGACAATTTTACATACCCCTTAGAACAAGTTAAAATAACAGACGCGTACCTGCACTTTGCTGATTGGGCCAGCTCAGGCGGCACGCTCTTCCCTGATTGGTATACAAACACGGCAGCGGGCTATCGCGCGCTACCAGGTTTGTACTTAAAATAGGATATTGTTCTATACCGCCCCGAGAAGATCGGGGCGGTTTTTTTGTTTAAAGGGGTTACAGTTTTTTGTCCTGCAGTAATTTATAGATGGTCGACTTGCCCATATCCAGCTTTTGGGCAACCTTTAAAACATTGTTGTCATATCTGTCAAGATAAGTTCTAATAATATCACAGGTGTACTCCTCCATAGTTTTATCACCGGCAACTGCAAAGCTGTCTTTGCCGGGGGTATGGAAGCTGATATCATCAGCAGATATTTCCCTAACGTCGCACATTACGGCGGCAAGTTCAATCGCCGACCGCAGTTCACGCACGTTGCCGGGAAATGGATAACCCATCAACTTGTTTTTTGCCCCATTACTTAAGGTTTTTGCCTCCATCCGGTTCTCTTTCACAAAATCGTCCAAAAACGTTTTTGCTAACAATAGAATATCAGTCTCTCTATCGCGCAATGGCGGCAACTCAATAGGCAGGCCCATAATCCGATAATAAAAATCCTCTCTGAAATTGCCTTTTTTTACCAGGTCGGCTAAGTTTTTATGTGTGGCTACTATCAGCCTTACGTCCAGTATGATTTTTTCATGGCCGCCCAGTCGGGTCAGTTCGCGCTCCTGCAAAACCCTTAAAAGTTTGCTTTGCATGGCGGGGCCCAGCTCACCTATCTCATCTAAAAACAAGGTGCCTTTATTGGCTTCTTCAAACTTCCCGGTTTTTCGTCCCGCAGCGCCTGTAAAGGCCCCTTTCTCGTAACCGAACAATTCGCTTTCCAGAAGTTCAGACGGGATGGCAGACATATTGAGCGCCACAAAGGGTTTTTTAGTACGGTCAGAATTATAATGAATGGCCTTTGCCACCAGTTCTTTTCCTGTGCCTGTTTCGCCGGTTATGGATACATTGATGTTGGCCTTTGCGGCTTTTTCAATTAAGCCAAAGATCTTTTTTATAGCAGGCGATGCGCCTTTAATAATATTCCCAATTTCGTATTTCTGACCGAGCTCTTCGCGTAAATGCTCTACCTCTTTTTTGAGCGATTGATTTTCGCGTACACGGATAACGGCATTCCAAAGCAGCTCTTTAATATTGTCGTTTTTAACGAGATAATCGCTGACACCTGTTTTCAACAGATCAACCGCCGTATGCACATCATTTTGCCCGCTTATTACTATCACCGGAACGGATGGATTGGCGGACCTTATCTTTTTAAAAAGCTCTGCCCCGGTCATATCCGGTAACGAATAGTCAATCGTGATGAGATCCGGTTTTTTATACAGGTTTTTTAGGCAATCGTTAGCCGTAGCAAAACGTGTTACCTGGTAATCGGGGTTTAAAGAAAGCTGATAGTTCAACAACTCGCTGTACCATACATCGTCCTCTACAATAAATATATGGTAAGCATCCATAGGTTAAATGGGTAATGGCATTGCCAAAACTCTAAAATAGATAAACGTTTCCAAATTTTGGAAAAATTGTCGCGTGCAATTGATTTTGTGATAATATGCCTCACTTCCCCAACATATCAAAAATATTCCCCAAAGTAATTTTAAAAGATGCCCTTTTGGGCATGTACAACGCTTTTACGCATTGGCGCACAATTTGTTTTACTAAAGCCGTACGTAGATAATTTATTATGAGATCAAAACTTACTTTAAGCACAACTTTAACAACGCTGGCCGTTGTAGTGCTTGTTTTAGCCGCGCTTACTTTTATGGACAACAATACCGCAAGAAACACCTACGCATGCATAGTGCTGCTTTGCTGCCTTTTCGGTTTTGTAATAGTATCCTTACGCCAGCCATCAGATAATTGAAGATATCCGAAACGTTAATGCCTGAAAATAAATTAATTACAAAGAAACTTTTGCTGGGCTACAATTGTTATTATTATCTATTAAATTTTAACATCTATGAAAAGCTCAGGAAAGATATTAATAGCGCTGGCGGCGCTGTTAATAGGGTGCGGCACCACTACCGAAATTACAAGTTCATGGCGTAAACCAAACGCCACAGCTGACAGTTATGACCACATATTTGTAGCTGCATTAAGCAGCAATATAGCGGCAAAGCAAGCGGTTGAAGATGGCATACAGCAGCAACTACAGGAAAAGGGTATAAAGGTTGATAAAGGGCTTGATGCCTTTCCGCCTAATTTTAACACCAATAGTGCACAGCGTAAAGATTTGGTATTAAGTAGAATAAAAAGTACCGGTGCCGATGGTATACTAACTATTGCCTTATTAAAGGAAGATACTGAAACCCATTACCGCCCCGGTAGCGGCTATTGGAACCCCGGCTTGCGTTACGGCTATTACAATACGTTTTGGAACTATTATAATAACTGGTACCCATCTTTGTACGACCCTGGGTATTACGACGAAACAAAGGTTTATTACCTGGAGACCAATTTATATAATGCTAAAACGGAGCAGTTGATATGGACCGCCCAATCAAAGACTTACGATCCGGTAAGTATAAGCAGTTTTTTAAAGGGATATCTTAAAACTATCCGCGAGCAAATGATAAAAGACGGTTTGATACACCCTACAGCTGCCGTAAAATAATTGCAGACATGCACATAATTGAAATAAAAAATCCCGGTCCTGAAAAGATACCGGGATTTTTTATTGGCTTTATATTTATACGCTTATTTCAGAAAAATACTGCCCCTGCCCATTGTATATCCATCGGCATACATTATTACGGTATATGTACCTTTTTGGAAAGGTTGCTGGCTCATCCAGTCAACTACATAGGTTTTGCCGTCATCATTAAAATCAATCGATGTTCTGTAGCTGGCCTGTAACTCGGTGCCGTCGGCGTTAAATGTTCCGCCATCAGTAGCGGTTATCAGGTTACCGGTAGGGTCAATAATTCTGAAGAATATATCATGACTACCTTTGGCTGCAACCTGGTTGCCGGCCACGGTGAAACCAATTTTTAATTTATTAACGTTTTTAGCTTTGGTCTCGTCACTTTCTTTACCATTGCTTTTTACTTTATAGCCAACAATGTTAATTGCGCCTAATTTTAAAGCTGATGCAACCTGAACCTTGGTATTAAGATCCTGATTTTGTTTTTCCAGATCAGAAGCTTTTGCGGCAACAGTGGTAAGGTTGGTGCGTAGTGTGTCGCGCTCGGTGGTCAGATCAGTGTTTTGTTTTTTCAGTTCTTCAATGTCTGCGGTGTATTTGGTTACAAAATAACGCAGCTGCTTAACATCTTCCTGTGCTTTTGACAGTTCGGCGGCAGTTAACTTGCCTTTAGCCAGATCAGAACGTAAAACTTTTATCTTGGCTTGTAATGAATCATTCTTGGCCTGCATTTCCGTTGTCATGCGCGTACGACCGGCGTTTACCTGTGTTATCTGCGCCTCAAGGCTGTCCAGTTCGGTTTCCAGCCGCGTTTTCTCATCGTTCTGATATACTATCTTCTCGTCAGATTTATTTTTCTTCAAGTACAAGTACACATCGGTTCCTAACAACGCTACAATTACTAATATTAAGAAGTAAATAACGTTGGAGTTTTTTTTAGGTGTTTGTTCCTGTTGTTTTTCCATAAAAATTGATGATTAATTAAAGTGGCAATGCTCTCTTAATAAACGGATAGCAGATTTGTTTACCGATGTAATTACCTTAACGTTCCAAAATAAAGGATATTTTATCGGCATTTAACACTATTTGAATATTTAATATACGTAAAAATGCAAAAAATGTGATAATGTTTTCAGCACGCGGTAAAAATTTTATTCCTAAAAGGTGTATGCCAATAGGCAGCCCGAATTAAAATACAATTAAAACCCGGCATAATAAACAGGCATGCAGTGGAGTTTATATCTTTGCACTTTCCCCAAAAAGCCTGTTTAATGCATTTATACCGTTATATAATATTACTGCTATTGCTGCCATTTATTGCAGCTGCACAACCGGCAACGGATACGATACCAAAAGTAAAGTTTGCGCCAAAGCGCGAATTCAGGGCCGCATGGATAGCCACTGTCGAGAATATAGACTGGCCAACCCGTATAGGTATGACCGGAATTGAACAGCAGAAACAGTTGGTTGATATACTGAATGCGCATCAGCAAATAGGGTTAAACGCCGTTATGTTTCAGATACGGCCAGCTGCCGATGCTTATTATGCAAAAGGCACCGAGCCCTGGGCGCGCTGGCTTAATGGTAAACAGGGGCAACCCCCTGTGCCGTTTTATGACCCGCTGGAGTTTGCTATTACCGAGGCACATAAACGCGGCATTGAGCTGCACGCCTGGTTTAATCCTTACCGCGCTACCAAGGATAAGAGGTTTAATTTATTAAGCCCCGACCATATTACCAATTTAAAGCCGGAGTGGTTTTTTGTTTATGGGGAAGAAAAGTTATTTAACCCGGGGCTGCCCGAGGTGCGCCAGTATATTATAAAGATTGTACTTAACGTGGTTGATAATTACGATATAGACGGCGTACATATGGACGATTATTTTTATCCGTACCAAATATCAGGGCAAAGAATAAACGATGCTGCAGCCTTTGCAAAATATGGTGGAGAGTTTCAGGATATACGTGATTGGCGCCGTAACAACGTAGATCTGCTTATAAAAGAACTGGCAGACAGTATCCACAAACATAACCCGCGTATTAAGTTTGGCATTAGTCCGCGGGGCATCTGGGCCAACAAATCACAAAATCCTGAGGGGTCTGACACCCGTGGCGGCGATGCTTATTACGAACAGTATGCTGATTCGCGCAAGTGGATAAGAGAGGGATGGGTTGATTATATTAATCCGCAGTTATATTGGCAAATGGGTTATCGTTTAGCAGCGTTTGATGTGTTGGTTGACTGGTGGAGCAATAACGCCAACAATCATCATGTTTACATAGGGCAAGCGCCGTACCGTATGGCAGAGAGGGCTTCAATAGCTTTTCATAACCCTGCGGAGTTGCCTAATCAAATAAGATATCTTCGGGGTAATCCGCGTGTACAGGGTAGTGTGTTTTTCAACACCAACTCGCTAACCAAAAACTTATATGGTTTTACTGATTCGTTGAAGCAAAACTTTTATAAATATCCGGCCCTGCCGCCGCCAATGCTTTGGCTTGACTCTGTAGCGCCTAATATACCACGTGGTTTTTCTGTTACTAAAATAGCCCCGCGCACCATACAGCTTAAATGGGAAGCTCCTTTACCTGCCCGCGATAAGGAACCGGTTTATGGCTATGTTATTTATCGCTTTGAGGGTAATGAAAAGATAAACTTAGACGATCCGAAAAATATACTGCGCATAAATTATAACACCGGTACAGTGTTTAATGATACTACTGTGCAACCCGGCAAAACCTATTTATATGTTGTATCTGCTATCGACCGGTTAAAAAACGAAAGCGACCGAACGCCCTCTATCGCCGTGATGATAAATTAGCGGGCGTTTAATTATCTTGCCTGCTGATTGATGTTATGAGAGCTGTTATACAAAGGGTAACGCAGGCAAGTTGTACGGCGGATGGAAACATTACCGGCCAGATCGATACGGGCCTGCTTGTGCTTTTAGGCATTGAAGATGCCGATACCGAGGATGACCTGCAATGGTTGGCTCAAAAGATCTGTAGCCTCCGCATTTTTGGTGATGAGAATGGTTTAATGAATAAAGCGCTGGCCGATGTTGGCGGTAGTATTCTGCTTATATCTCAATTTACCTTGTTTGCCCAAACTAAAAAGGGGAACCGCCCATCGTTTATCCGCGCTGCGCGACCCGAAAAAGCGATACCGCTTTACGAGAAAATGATAGCCAAGCTGGAGGAGATAACCGGACAAAAAATTGCAACGGGTATTTTTGGAGCTGATATGAAGATAAGTTTGGTTAATGATGGACCGGTCACGGTTATAATGGACACTAAAGACAAAGACAATCACTAGCAAATGGAGTTATCAGCAATACAGAAAACAGTAGACGATTGGATTAAGAGTACCGGCATCCGTTATTTTAACGAACTCACCAACACTGCCATTTTAATGGAAGAGGTAGGCGAGGTGGCCCGTATAATGGCAAGGCAATACGGCGAGCAATCCTTCAAAAAATCGGATACAGAAGTAAACCTGGCTGATGAAATGGCCGATGTTTTATTTGTGCTGATATGCCTGGCCAACCAAACGGGTATTGACCTTACCGAAGCGCTCCAAAAAAACATGGAGAAGAAAAGCATTCGCGATGCCGACCGGCATAAAAATAACGAGAAGTTGACGTAGAAAATCCTCTGCCATCCACCCTATAAAACCAAAATATTATATATCAAAAAATTAAATGCAATAATGTTGCATTTAATTAAAATAAGTTCTTAGCTTTATAGAGTAAACCTAATTTACTTATTATGAGAAAGATTTTAGTTGCGATTGTCTTAACGGTAGCTGTTTCGGCATGTAAGGGACCCAGTAGGCCGGAAAGTGATAAAATGACAAGCGCTGATGCCAATGCCGAAATAAGGATTGATGAAGCGGTAGGGAATAGTGAGGCTAAGAGCATGGATCTTACATTGGCATCCGCATCACCACCCCGGAAGGCAGGTTATGTGAAATTTCCTACTTTTCCTGTGATTGACGACTACGGCGACCAGGCATCAAAAACAGGTAAACCAAGTGTTGCGGAGAAAAAGATCATCAAAGAAGGTGAGATTCATTTTAAAACTGCTGATATTAACGATACCCGTAAAACGCTTTATGCATCGTTGAAAAAGCTGGGCGGTTATGTTGCCGAAGAGAGTGAGAACAACGATAGCGAAAGCGGCCAAAAGGAGATTACTTTACAAACCCGCATCCCCTCAAAAAATTTTGATCTTTTTCTGAGTAATGTTTCTGAAAATGCGGAAAGTGTCGACTCCAAGAACATCAGTATAAGAGATGTGACCACGCAGTTTATAGATGTTACAACGCAACTAGCTAATAAAAAGAAACTGGAAGAGCGTTATTTGGAATTGCTTAAGAAGGGTAATAAAATATCAGACCTACTGGAGATAGAAAATAAGCTTACCGAAATAAGAAGCGATATAGAATCAACCCAGGGGCAATTAAATTACCTGTCAAAGCAAGTTGAGTATAGCTCATTAAATATTACGTTTTACTCCAGGCAAACTGTTCAGGATAATGGGCAATCCTTTGGTTATAAAATAAAGAGGGCGTTAATCGGCGGATGGCATACTTTGAGTAACTTGTTCTTCAGCTTTATAGAATTGTGGCCGATATGGCTTATACTCGCAGCTTTGGTTTATCTTTTCAGAAGATGGCTTAGAAAAAGAAGAGCAGCAAATAGTTAAACAATGAAGAGGTGTCACTTGGAGCTTGTCGAGCTATGACACCTTCTCTATTTTAATTTCACCAACCGCTCGCCATCCAGAACAGGGATGGCAGTAGTTACGTCAACATTCAGGCAAAATTCTATATCTTTTTCAATACCAAGGGCTTTAAGCCGCGCGCTGTGGGATGTTTTTTTAAGGTAGCCGTTCAGATCATCCTTGGCCAGGTTGTACATGTCGTTAGCGGCAATAGCAGGGTCGTCCAATCTGAAGCCGTGGTCTTTTAACTGCTCAACAACGGCCCCGGCGAACAAGGTGTCTTCCAGGTTAAAATTGTTTTTCCAACCGGAGCAAACCAGCAGGGTATTTTCTTGCTGCAACTTTAGCCAGTTACAAAGGGCAGTGAGGTTTAAAAATGAACCGATAACGATCCTTTTCGCCCTGCGCGACAGGTGCAGGGCATGCGTGCCGTTAGTAGTGGTAAGCACCACCGTTTTGCCGCTTACTTTTTCTTTAGTGTAGGAGAATGGCGAGTTGCCAAAATCAAAGCCTGATACCACTTCGCCATCGCGCTCGGCGGCTAGTAAATAGTCGAACCCTTTTTCAATGTAGGCGCTGCATTCTTCCACTTTTGATACGGGGATAATAGCCTCAGCCCCGTTTTCAATGCCATAACAAATAGAAGTAGTGGCCCTGAATACATCAATTATAACTACAATATAGTCCTCCACTTTATAGAGCGGAATAAGCGCAGGTGTAAGACAAGCATGTAACTTAGCCCCCCAACCCCCTAAAGGGGGAGTATTTTCAGTTTGTATATCCATGTAATGAACTATCGTTCCTCTTTAGGGGGCAAACGGTGGCTTCTTCACCACTGCTTTAATCCTATTATCTCTGATCTTTATAAATATCTCAGTGCCTTCCTTAGCAAATACGGTTGGCACATAACCCATGCCAATAGCTTTTTGCAAGGATGGCGATTGCGTGCCGGATGTTACCCTGCCAATGGTGTTACCTTCTGCATCAGTTATCTCATAATCATGCCTTGGTATGCCCCGTTCCACCATTTCAAAGCCCACGAGTTTTTTAGCTACCCCAGCGTGCTTTTGCTGCTCCAGTTGTTTAGAATTAGTAAACTCCTTGCTGAACTTGGTTACCCAGCCCAGACCTGCTTCCAGCGGTGAGGTGGTATCGTCAATGTCATTGCCGTACAAACAGAAACCCATCTCCAGGCGTAAAGTATCCCTGGCACCCAAGCCAATTGGTTTTATACCGAAAGGCTCGCCGGCTTTAAATACTTCGTTCCAGATGTGCTCTGCATTGGCGTTATCAAAATATAATTCAAATCCACCTGCACCGGTGTATCCCGTTGCTGATACCACTACATTGTCAATCCCGGCAAACTTTCCTTTTTTAAAGGTGTAATATTCCATCGTGCCCAAATCAATATCGGTAAGGCTTTGCAACGCCTCAGCCGCTTTTGGGCCCTGCACCGCTAATAATGAGGTGCGGTCTGAGATATTCTTCATATCAACACCGCCGGTGTTAAATTTGCTTATCCAATCCCAATCTTTATCAATGTTGGATGCATTTACTACCAACATATAGGTCTTCTCATCAATGCGGTAAACCAACAGGTCATCAACAATGCCGCCCTGCTCATTAGGCAGGCAGGAGTATTGTACTTTGCCATCATACAGTTTGGATGCATCGTTACTTGTAACACGCTGTATCAGGTCAAGGGCTCCTTCACCTTTCAGTATGAATTCGCCCATGTGGCTCACATCAAAAACACCTACGGCTTTACGCACAGTTTCGTGCTCGGCATTAATGCCTGCATATTGCACAGGCATATTGTAACCTGCAAAGGGCACCATTTTGGCTCCTAATTTTATGTGGATATCAGTTAACGCGGTGTTCTTCATATTAATAAACTAAACCGGGGCAAAAGTAATAAAATTGAGCAGCTTAATCGGATGAAAGGGCCGTTAAACTTTATATTTAGGTTGCAGGCAAAGGCCGTAAAAATCAACCAGCTTTTGGGTTATCAGGTGTATATCGTATTCTGCCTCTATCAATTTGCGGGCATTTGCGCCTACCTGCCTGCAATACCCCTCGTCGCTAATGCAGCGTTTTATCGCAATATAAAATTCTTCTATCGTGTCAGCTATCAATATATCGCGGCCATTTACATAGTTAATGCCCTCGGCACCCAACGATGTGGAGATAATGCATTTTTGCATGGCCATGCCTTCCACTATTTTCACACGCATACCGCCGCTGGTTAAAAGCGGCACTATCATTATGGCTTTACTGTTTACAAACTCAAGTGCGTTATCCACCTCGCCCTGGATGAATATTTTGCCAAGCGCCTCATAATCGTCAAAAACTTCGGGGATATCATTGCCGGCAACATATAGCTTGGTCATCAGTTCGCCGTTGGCAATAACGGTATGAAAATTTTCGAGGAACCATTCCATCCCCTCACGATTAGGCAGCCAATCCAACGATCCCAGGAAGAACAAACTCGGAAATTCCGTACGGCTGTGGTCGGCCGTGTATTGATCAAGCCTTATACCAATAGGCAGTACTTGTATCATGACGTTAATACCGTCATTAACAAGAGTGTTTTTATCCTCGTTGGTAAACACCAGCAAGGCGTCAAACTTATTAAGCTGATGAAGCTCATAGTTCTTTATGCGCCGGGCATGCAGTTTTAGGTACGACCTTTTAAAAGGATCTATTTTTTGTTGCGAAAGGCGATCCCATAATTGGTTCTCAATGTTGTGAGCCCGGTATACCAGTTTCGCATTCGAGTTTTTGCGTGCGGCATCATAATAAAGCGTGGTAAGCAGGCCCTCAAACTGAATGATATCAAAGTCGTTTGTTTTTACCTCGTTTATAATTAGTTTTTCAAAACCTTCATCGTAGTATCTGTCGATATTAAAAGAAGTTTTTTGCAGCAGGTTGGCGGCCACCTGAAATATGGTTACTGTAATATCTATCCGATGTGCCTTATAGCTTATTTTGCCAAGGAGATCGTCATCGGGCAGGCAGTCTTCCAGACTGGCCTTTGTATTAAGCGCTAATACTGATACCTGGTGGCCCATGCGCAACAATCCCCGTATGGTGTTGCACACCACAATAGAGTATCCGCCGTTTTGCGGAAACGGTACACGATGAGACAGGATAAGTATCTTCAAAACTATTTTAGGCTTTAAACAAAAATAGCTTATATGCCCCACAGAAACAAGGTGATAGCACCTT
The DNA here is from genome assembly GCA_965650195.1 of uncultured Mucilaginibacter sp. Lineage (GTDB taxonomy): Bacteria > Bacteroidota > Bacteroidia > Sphingobacteriales > Sphingobacteriaceae > Mucilaginibacter. Next base: position 16,644 of record CBFGNU010000024.1, read on the forward strand.
GCCGGGTCACGCGGAAGTAATTTGAATGACTAAAATGCTGTCTCTTCTTCAACATCAAGTGATGTTACCCTGAAAGTGCGCCTGTGGTAGGGTGTGTAACCAATTTGTAAAATGGTTTTGCGGTGTTTAATAGTGGGATAGCCTTTGTTGCTGTGCCACTCATATTCCGGATCGTACAATGCAATTTCCTTCATATAGTCATCGCGGTAGGTCTTTGCCAAAATAGAAGCGGCAGCAATACTGAAGTATTTACCATCGCCGCCTACTATACACTGGTGTGGTATAGTTTGATGTTTATTGAAACGATTGCCATCAATAAGCAGTAGTTGCGGCTGCAGATGCAGCTTGGCAATGGCCCTGTGCATGGCCAGAAACGACGCATTAAGTATATTGATCTCGTCTATCTCAATATTATCTACCGATGCTACGGCAAAGGCTATTGCCTTCTGTTCAATTTCATCACGCAAGGCATATCTGATTTCTTCAGACAGCTGCTTTGAATCATTTAGCAGTTCGTGCTCAAAATCATGCGGCAATATCACGGCAGCAGCAAACACCGGCCCGGCCAAACAACCACGGCCTGCTTCGTCGCAACCTGCTTCAATTAATTCATGCTGAAATCTGGCTAATAACACAATACAAAAAGACGATATTTAGTTAAACGGTGCAACAAATGTTTTTCACACGTTTTAAACAAATTAAAATATCCGCAGCGTAAGCATGGTTATGTCATCAATGGGTTTGCCTTTTACGTTGGCTTTCAAATGGTCCAAAAGCGCCTGATTAAATGTATCAGGGGTTTCCTCGCCCCGCGCAATAACAAAGTCAAACAATAATTCCTCATTCCATCCTTTATCTTCATGGGGCTCAAAATCAAGCAGCCCATCGGTGTAGTTAAACAGCAAACTCCCGGGTTCAATATCAATTTCACCCTGGTTTAAAAATGGTAGCTCTTCAAAAGCACCTATCATGGTTGTGCCCAATTTAAGCGTTACAGCCTCGCCTTCACAATAAAGTATGGTAGGGTTATGGCCCGCATTAATATAATTGAGCTTGCGGGTTTGCTGATTATATTTAGCTATAAACAGCGTAATAAACCGTTCGCCCTTCGTGTTTTCTATAACTTTGTGATTAAGGCGTTCTACAATGTTAACAAGGTCATCTTCTACCGCCGTCCAGGCATGCAGCGTAGCCTGAAAATTTGCCATTAACATCGCCGCAGACACTCCTTATCCTGATACATCCGCAATACACCATAAAAACTCATTTTCATTTAGACGTATAAAGTCAAAATAGTCGCCGCCTATATTTTGGTGAGGTAAGTACCGGGCGCCCACTTCTACAGCAGTTTCCTTATGTAACCGTAAAGGGATAAGCATGTTCTGCACTTCTGCTGCAAGTTCCATCTCCCGCTGAAAACGCTCCGACAGTAGCCGCTCCTTAAAAAGTTTCTTGTTTTCAAGCGCAACCACTACCACATTAACAAGGGTTTGTATAAAGTTGAGGTCATTGCTCAACATTTCGCCTGTTCTATTGAAATCGCCTATGAGTGCGTAGGCAAGGGCTTTGCTTTTATGATAGATCGGGATAAAGTAATCATACTTACTAAGTACGGCATCGGCGTTTTTTGCCAAAGGCTCCGGCGATCGTATTTTACTTAATGTGGCGCAGGCTTTACTTAATACACCAGTGGGTTCTATATCGCCCCCGTATTTTGATATACAGGCATAGTTGTTGTCTTTTTCTATTAAAAACCTAAAGCGCCCAACTTGCAAATAATTTTGCAGGATAACTTCCAACATCTGTATAAGTACAGTTGTTGATGTGTTTTTATTGATTGCGCGGGTAACCTCTAACAGCGAATTTAACTCTGATTGCCTTTTAAGCAGCAAGCGTATAAGTTCATCTTCACCTGAGCTTTGGTCTATATCCTGCATTGGTTATTGGCTCGGGTTGTCTAAAATAGACAAAAAAATGTTTTACATGCGTGTGTTTTGCGATTTTATATCGAAGGCATCGCGTAACGCTACTGTTACAAGGTTAAATGCATAAACTATCAACATAATGGCAAGGCCGGGAATGATTGATAAATAGGCAGCATCCATTATTATGTATCCGTAATGCTCACGTATCATGCCGCCCCAGGTGGGAGTAGGGGGCTGGGCGCCAAAGCCCAAAAAACTCAAACCCGCTTCTAATAATATAGCCGAAGCGAAGTTAGAAGAGGCCATTACCAAAATGGGACCTGTAATATTGGGTAAAATATGACCGGTAATGATCCGGGTATTGCCATAGCCGAGGGCTCGCGCGGCTTCTATATATTCAGTTTGTTTTATGCTGATAACCTGCCCGCGTACCAGCCGCGCCACTTCAACCCACATGGATAAACCCACTGCCACATAAATTTGCCACAGGCCCTTGCCTAAAGCAAAAGATATAGCCAAAACCAGCAGCAATGCCGGCAGCGACCATAATATATTCATCAGCCAGCTTAAAGCGCCATCTATCCATCCACCAAAATAACCTGCCAGCGCCCCTATGGTAACGCCAATTAGCAAGCTGATAATTACTGCCATTATACCCACCGAAAGCGAGATGCGTGCTCCTAATATTAATCTGCTTAAAATATCGCGCCCGTAAATATCGGTGCCTAACCAAAAGGTTTTATTAATAATGTGATGCGATTTTATCTGATCTTGAAATCTGACGTTTGCGGCTTCGCCGGCGTTTAAGGTTTTCTGCCCTATAATTACTTTGCCCGGCTTGTAAACCGGCTTTATACCGCTTACCACTTCGTAGATATTATAGGCGCGGATTTCAGGTTTGTCCTCATCGCCTATATATTCTTTTACTAATATGGAGTCTTTAACAAACTGATAACTTACCATTGGCAGGTCTGAATAAACCGCGGGTTGACCATAGAACATTTTGGTTAAAAAACCTACCGTATCAACATGCTCCGGTTTTTTAATGTGCAGCATCGTAAACGTAGTTCCCGGCTTTTTAAGGCTGAGTTGTATGGTTTGGTTATTGGCAAGGGGAGTGTCGTCGGGCATTATTAAATAACCTAACGCCGCAATAATTGATACGATAATAATGAATGCCAAACCCACCATGGCGAATTTATTTCGCTTAAAAACTTTCCAGGTGCGCTGTGCTGGGGTTAACTCGGCCAATTGTTCAATTGTTTGGCCTAAATATCGTTTAATAAACAGCTATTGGCAAATTGGGTTCGGAATATTTCAGTAGAATGATTAACAGAGTTGTTCACTATCTAACCATCCGCCCCTTCCAAATATACTTGCTATTATTGCTAATAAGGCCTATATAAACCAGATATAGAACATGTAACGGCGATACGAGCAGAATCAGCGGTACCATTGCAGGTCGTTTAAAGAAAAGCATAATAGGCAGCAAGAACCAAGCTTCGAAAGTGATTTTGAGGGCAAACTGCAGTAAAAAAAGCATAAATATTTCATGGCTGAAAAAACTGAGCGCAGCACTTACCAACAGTGATATATTGAATAGCCATATACCTACAGCCAATGCCACTATTTTTTTATCCTTATACCGGGTTGATTTGGATGCCCAACGCCGGCGCTGCTGTAAAAAGCTACTTAAATTATGTTTGGCGTGGGTATATACCACAGCGCTTTTTAGCTTGGTAAAGCCAATTCGCCCGGGAAATCGCTGCGCCACTTTTTGAAGAAGTAGCTCATCATCTCCCGACGCGAGATCATCAATGCCCTTAAAACCGCCAACTTCATAAAAAACATCCTTGCGATAGGCCAGGTTGGCACCATTGCAAGTTGAAGCGCGACCGTTACCTATAAAAGCGGCGCCAACGCCTATAAGGTAAGAAAACTCAAGCGACTGCATACGTTCAAAAAGAGAACGTTCTTCAAAGTAACCCACCGGCGATGAGATCATAACCGGTTGCTCCGCTTTAAAATATCCAACAATGGTTGATAGCCATTTATCACCCATGCGGCAATCCGCATCAGTAGCCACCATTAACTCACCCTTTGATAGGGCTATCGCCTCGCTAATAGCCTTTTTTTTGTAGGAATTAAGCGGCTTATCCTCGTTAAGTTGAAGCAATTTTACGCCACGGTCGGCATAGCCGGCTATGATATCTGCGGTGCGGTCGGTTGAGTGATCGTCAACAATTATAATTTCTGTGAGGTGTTTCGGGTAGTCCTGCGCTAAAATATCTTCAATAGTTAAATGGATGCTTTCCTCCTCATTACGTGCCGCAATAAGTATAGTAACGCGGGTTGTAAAGCCCGAAGAGTTTACACGCGGTGTTTTCAAAGCAGCCCAGCCTTTTATTAAATATAGAAGCACCAGCAGGTATAAACCTGTGAGCGATAGAAAAGCGATGCTAAGCGTTACGATCAAAGAATTTTATATTTAGCGTAAATACCAAACCTATTATGGCCGGAAAAATAAGATTTATCAGCCAGATTGATGCAAAGGCAGCAATTATAGCTACGTGCTGATCGGTTACGTAGGCAAATACAGTTGTTGCTACGGCACTGCGCACGGCAATATCGAAAATATCAAGAGAAGGTAATGCGGATTGTATAAAGAAAACAATGAATACCATCAGAAATACTTCGTATATAGGTATTTGAGGGATAAGCAGATGGATGACCAGGTAATATTGAAATGAGAAGATAAGAAACCGGCCTAAACAAAAATACATGATGGTAAGTAATTCATCGAACCGGTATCTGCCCATTATTTCGAAAAAACGATGGAATTTACTCAGGAAAGGAATATGGTCGAGCAGCCAAACTGCCCATTTAATATTAAAATAAAGAATCAGAAAGAACGCGATGGATGTGCACGAAAATACAAATGCGCCCGTTAGCATCAGGTTGTTCAGGTCAAGAAAAGTATAGGCAAACCAGGCCATCGCAATAAACCCAAGTACATTGGTAATAACATTTTGACCAAAAGCGCCCACTGCCATTGCAAACACGCCATGAATGCGTCTGCGTGGCGGCAGATACATAACGCGGCCGCCATATTCGCCAAAGCGATTGGGTGTTATAACAGCCCAGGTAAGGCCGCAAAACACGCCCTCAACAGCCTGCCATACGGTAATTTTGGTAAGATTGCGGGTAAGGTATTTCCATTTTAAAGCTTCCAGGCTCCAGTTAGCTACCATTAAAACAACCACCAGCGACATTATAGCGATAACATGCCCGTTTGGAACGCGGCTTATCAATAACTCAAATTGTTTTAAACTATCGCCTTTATTAAGGTATTGGTGAATAATAAAATAACAAGCCAGACTGAGAATAGCGGCCTTTAAAGCGAATGAGACAAACTTTTTGGTAGTAGTGGTCAAATGTGGAATGTTTGTGCAAGGTACAAACAAAATGGATATTTTGTTTTGAAGTGCCTTATGAATGCGTCTTGCTGTGAGCTAGTAATGATATCTACACTGTAATATTACAATTGCATCTTCATCAATTTTATAAACAATTCGATGCTCCAAATTAATTCTGCGTGACCACCATCCGGCAAGGTTATGTCGTAATGGTTCTGGCTTGCCGTGTCCTTCAAAAGGCTGGCGTTCAATCTCCTTGATTAAGGCATTTATTTTTTTTAAAAGCGCCTTGTCGGTGTTTTGCCAGTACAGATAATCATCCCAGGCATCATCCAGAAAAATGATCCTCATTCTTCAATAAGCTTGCTTTCTTTGCCTAAACCTTTTTCATATTCGGCGATGCCCTTTAACAATCTTGCAGCGTTGGTTGGATTTTTAAGCAAATAGAAGGTTTCCTCCATACTCTCATAATCAGATTTTGAAAGCACAACAACATCGTCTCCCTTTGCATTAGTGACAAATAAAGGCGTGTGGTTATCCCGTACTTTATTTAACCATGATTTTAATTGCTGCCGAAAATCTGAATAAGTAGTGATCATTTTCTGATGTTTTACTGTAAAGTTATAAATTAATTGTTATTGTACAAAATGTTGTACAATAACAATTACAACCCCATCTCTTTCTTCAAAAACTTACCGGTAAAGCTGCTTTTTATCTTGCACAGCCCTTCAGGATTGCCCGAGAAAAGTATGGTACCGCCGCCTGAGCCACCTTCGGGCCCAAGGTCAATAACATGGTCTACTACCTTTATAACATCCAGGTTATGCTCAATAACCAGTACAGTGTTGCCCTTGTCAACCAACTGTTGCAGTACGCCTAACAATACGTTAATATCTTCAAAATGCAAACCGGTAGTTGGCTCGTCCAGAATATAAAATGTATTGCCGGTGTCTTTTTTAGAAAGCTCGGTAGCCAGTTTTACGCGCTGCGCCTCGCCGCCTGATAGGGTGGTGGATGCCTGGCCGAGCCGTATATAGCCCAAGCCTACATCAAGCAGTGTTTTTACTTTGCGATAGATAGATGGAATATGCTCAAAAAATGGAACAGCATCTTCAATGCTCATGTCCAGCACATCGCTTATTGATTTGCTTTTGTAGCGTACTTCCAGTGTTTCACGGTTGTAGCGTCTGCCGCTGCATTCTTCGCAGGGCACTTGTACATCAGGCAAAAAGTTCATTTCAATAACCTTCATGCCCGCACCCTGGCAAGTTTCGCAGCGACCGCCTTTTACATTGAACGAAAAACGCCCCGGTTTGTAACCGCGGATCCTCGACTCAGGCAGCGCAACAAACAAATTGCGGATATCCGAAAAAACACCCGTGTAAGTAGCCGGGTTTGAGCGTGGTGTGCGGCCAATAGGCGTTTGGTCTATCTCAATTACTTTGTCAATATGTTCCAGCCCCTCAATAGATCCAAAAGGCAATGGGTGTTTTTTAGCCCTGAAGAAATGATGGTTTAAAATAGGATAAAGCGTCTCGGTTATCAGGCTTGATTTGCCACTGCCGGATACGCCGGTAATGCCTATCAGCTTGCCCAAAGGAATATCAACACTTACTTTCTTTAGGTTATGTCCGGTTGCTTTTTTAAGCGATAAGTTTTTGCCATTGCCATCACGCCGTTTTTTAGGGATGGCAATTTCGCGGCTGCCGTTAATATACGATGTGGTAAGCGTGTTAACAGCCATTAATTGTGCCGGGGTGCCTTGTGCAACAATCTCGCCGCCATGCACACCTGCTGCCGGGCCCATATCTATAACATGGTCGGCTTCCAGTATCATGTCCTTATCGTGCTCTACCACTAATACGGTATTACCCAGGTCGCGCAGGTTTTTAAGGGCGTTTATTAGCCGCTCGTTATCGCGTTGGTGTAGGCCGATACTTGGCTCATCCAAAATGTACATAACGTTCATTAGTTGCGAGCCGATCTGCGTTGCCAGCCTTATACGCTGCGCTTCGCCGCCTGACAGCGTTTTAGCAGTACGGTCGAGGGTTAAATAGCTCAACCCAACATCCAGCAAAAAGCCAATCCTCGCACGGATCTCTTTCAGTATCTCTTTGGCGATAACATTCTGCCGCTCGTCAAGGCGATCCTCCAAGCCCGTGAACCAGTCGCGTAGGGTGATGATATCCATGCTTGATAATTCAAAGATGTTCTTATCATCAACCTTAAAATGCAGCGATTCTTTTTTCAACCGGGCACCTTCACAGGTAGGGCAGGTCTTCAACACGCGATAGTTTTCCA
>CBFGNU010000025.1:0-24118 GCA_965650195.1 uncultured Mucilaginibacter sp.
AACCATGCAGTAACGTAAAATATTAAATTATGAAATACTTTAAATCATTTAAAATTTTTGCTGTAGCGGGCTTTGCCGTTTTATTAGCAGCTGGTTGTGCCAAAACAAACAATGATCCCGGGCCCCCTGTATCAACCCTTGCGGTTTACCATGTCTCGCCTGATGCACCAAAACTTCTTTTTAAATTAAATAACAGCGCATTAAGTACTGACTCTGCAGCTTATGGCACTTACGGTTACTATTTAAACGCTTATTCGGGCAGCAGAGAATTAGCAGCTTATCAGCGGGAAGTTAAAAAAACAAACATTACCACAACACTGGCTGAAGGCTCCATATATTCTGCCTGGTTAACAGGCCCGTGGGCATCTTCTGAGTTTGTTATTTTAGAAGACAAGCTTACTAATCCTGCTTCGGGCAAGGCTAATGTAAGGTTTGTTAATATGAGTGTTGGCTCTCCGGCGCTTGACCTTGTAACCAACACCGGTACTTCCGTTATAAGCAACACGGCGTACAAAGCCGGCAGCGCGTTTGCAGCTATTGACGGTAACCAAAATTACAACTTCGTTATTCGTGCTAATGGTTCAACGGTTGATAAAGTTCTACTTCCCTCTGTAACTATACAAGCCGGTCGCATTTACACGATTGTAGCAAAAGGATTCTACACCGGTACGGGCACCACAGCTTTAAGTGGCGATGTGCTTATAAATTACTAGGTAGCACAGCTTTTTGCACTAAAACCGCGGCCATGTTATGATATTTGTTTGTGCGAAATAAAGAGCTGACATTAGAAAAACTGATTGAGGGATGTATAAAAAAGGATTTCAGGAGTGAAGAACTTTTGTACAAAACTTATTTTGGTTATTTATCAGGTGTGGCCTACAGGTATACAAAAGAACGTAATGAGTCGGTTGAACTGATCAACGACTCATTCGTTCGTATCTTTAAAAAGCTGGATAGCTTCGCATTTAACGGCCCGCCCGACGAAAAACACAAAGCTTTTAAAGGATGGATAGGCCGGATAACCGCCAATGTTGCCATTGACCGCATACGCGCAAAACGCGCTATAATATATCTGGAGGATATAAACAGCGAAGCCCAGGCCGACATTTCTGTTGAAACTCCCGACAGTCTGAGCTACCAGGATATTTTAACGCTTATTGGCCGCCTGCCCGATATACAGCAGCTTATTTTTAACATGCACGAAATTGAAGGGTTCTCGCACGAAGAGATAGCCGTTAAGCTGAATATCCCGGCAAGTACCAGCAGGGTTTATTTAACAAGAGCAAAAGCAAAACTTGCCGCGCTGTATAACCGTAACGAACACGCATAATGAAGAACGAGAAAGATCTGTTTTACGAGATAGAAAACGTTCTGCATACTCACGAGGATGCTTACGTGGATGGTGCGTGGGAAGAATTTATAAAAAAGAAAAAACGCAGACGAGGCATTGTGTACATACGTATGATAGCTGCGGCGGCTATATTATTATTCCTGGGTTACGCGGCGTGGCTTTTTGTGCCTTTTACTCCCGTTGATACCCAAAATCATCAGACAAAAAACATTACAAAACCACCCTCTATCTATCCTAAAAACAATGAGGGACACGACAGCGCTGTAACTAATGGCGTTGTTGTGCCTCAAAAAAATAACAGCGATGATTTGGCCGTTCCCGTCCCGTTGGCCGCAACAAAACAGCCTGCGGTTAACGAACCTGTTGTAAGGCCTAAGGTTATTGAAGAAACTGTCCCTGCCATAAAAAAAGCAGAAGAAGCTAAAAGGCCGCCCGGGACAATTAACATTGCAGAAGTAACTAAACCAAAGACCGACTCTACCGCTGTTGCTAGTACTATTAAACCGCCTGCTATTCAACCCTCAAATAACACAAACAAACAGCCGGTTGTAGATAAGGATGTTTCGCCTGTGGTTAAGACTGAACCCAGGCGATATGACAGGGGTGCGCAAAGACTTAATTACGATAGCCTGGCTAACTTAAGCAAGCCTAAACCATCAGTTGCCGACGAGAAAAAGAGTAAAAATTTAAGCTATGCTGTAATGGTATCGCCATCTGTAGGTAATCAGAAAATGAATTTTGGGACGGGCGTTGAGATAGCTTATAATATCAACAAGAATTTTTCTGTAAGCAGTGGTATAACATATGCTTATGTAAACGCCGGTTCAAACAGAACCCCCGGCTCTGCCGAGGCTAAACAAAATTATAGCTTGCAGGGATATAATACCTTAGCCTCTACAAATTCTGCTACTTTTTCTCCCTTATCCTCGCAAAGTGTAAAGGATGTAAAATTGGCTTTATCTGGTCTTGAAATTCCGTTAAACTTTCAATATAAAACCAAGGGTGGATTTTATCTTAGCGCGGGCTTATCGGCCATGTCTGTAATTGGCAATGATCTTTCTTATAATTATTTAAATAGCCGTGCGGTAAGCACGCCTTCTGCAAACGGTTTAGCTAATACCATCAGCGTGGTAACCGAAGAATCTACCGCAAAAAGCAACGAAAAATTAACCGGCTATGTTGGCTTTTATACATTTTCTGCCGGTAAAAAACTCAATTTTGGCAAAGGTAAACTACACTTTGCGCCATTTATTAAAGTTCCTTTTACCCGCGTTTCTTCAGAAAATATACAGCTAATACACGGCGGTGTGCAATTAGGCTTCGGATTTTAAGATGGTAACTATCTAACCATCAAATCACAACCCACTTAACCTACCTTCCTGGCATCGTAATTTGTCTTCATATAAAAAATGTTATTACTTTTGAGGCGTAATAACCCCTGTACAATTTGGATACGGAACTTTTAAAAAGGTTTATAACCAACGCCCTTACCGAAGACGTAGGCGACGGCGATCATACATCATTGGCAACCATACCCCAGGGCACCCCGGGGAAAGCCAAATTATTAGTTAAGGATGAAGGCGTAATTGCCGGGGTTGAATTGGCCCTGCTGATATTTAGCGAGGTTGACCCGGCGCTGAAAGTGGAGGTGCTGATAAAGGATGGCGCGCTTGTTAAGCCGAAAGATATTGTTCTATTGGTAGAAGGCGACGCGCAGAGCATACTTAAAGCAGAACGCCTGGTGCTTAATTGCATGCAGCGCATGAGTGGCATTGCCACAAAAACCCGCCATATAGTAGACCTGCTTGCTGGAACCAACACTAAAGTATTAGATACCCGCAAAACCACACCGGGCATGCGTTACCTTGAAAAATGGGCCGTTCGTATTGGCGGAGGGGTTAACCACCGTTTTGGTTTGTATGATATGATCCTGATAAAGGACAACCATGTTGACTACTCCGGAGGGATAAGAAACGCCATTGAAAATACGCTTCAATATATGGCCGAACAAAACAAAAAATTAGCCGTAGAAATTGAAGTGCGTAATATGGATGAATTGGAGCAGGTGCTGGCTACAGGAGGCGTTAACCGCATATTGCTTGACAATTTTAATTTTGACGACTTAAAACAAGCTGTTAATATTATTGAAGGCAGATATATAACTGAAGCATCCGGAGGAATAACTGTTGATACCGTGCGCGATTTTGCTAATTGTGGTGTTGACTATGTTTCTATAGGTGAGCTTACACATGCAGTAAAAAGCCTGGACCTTAGTCTGAAAGCTGCTTACTGAGTTGACGGTTTTTATATGCCTGCTTATAATTTTATATATTTCGAAAAAAAATTTCGCAACCGCGCTTAAATATTATTAAACTTGTTAAGTGTACTGATCGCTTATTATCTGTTTTTTGAATGATAAATGTCTATTCTATTTCCGTACTTATTTTAGCCTACCTATTCGGCTCAATCCCTACGGCTGTTTGGATAGGACAGGCATTTTTTAACATAGATGTAAGGGAGTATGGCAGCGGCAATGCAGGCGCAACAAATACCTTCAGGGTGTTGGGCAAAAAGGCAGGGGTGCCCGTTATGCTGCTTGATATTTTAAAAGGATGGACAGCCACCAACCTGGCCTATATGATAGGCGTATCTACAACCGGCCCTTACGGCACAATTTCATTTACTAATTATCAATTGGCTTTAGGTATTGCCGCGGTTATGGGTCACCTGTTTCCAATTTTTGCGGGGTTTCGCGGCGGTAAAGGCATTGCAACCCTGTTTGGTATGATCCTGGCCGTTAACCTGCCGTCGGCACTACTTTGCGTGTCGGTATTTATTTTGGTATTGCTTGTTACCCGTTACGTATCATTAGGCTCAATAATGGCCGGGTTTATGTATCCCATAGGCGTTACTTTTATCTTTCCCACCTACATAAAATCAGTCATTATTTACGGCATGTGCATGTGCGTTTTAATACTGGTTACCCATCAAAAAAACATTGAACGCCTTATTAGAGGTAAAGAGTCGAAAGTCAACTTTTTCCGCAAAAAAGAAGTTTAAATTTTTAGACGAAACAATCTTAAAAATATTGGGTTTATACTGAAAACAACACCTTTTTGGGTGATAATCAACTTACTATGAAAACAACTAAATTTCTCCTTGCCCTCCTAACCATCACCTTTATCTATTCTTGCTCAACCGTACCTTTAACCGGTCGCAGACAGTTGAGCCTGGTAGACGATTCACAAATAAATCAAGCTGCTGCTGCAAGTTATCAGCAATTGCTATCCGATCCGAAAACCAAGGTAATAAGCACCAACAGCACAGAAACACAGCGCGTAAAACGAGTTGGACAACAACTGGCAGTTGCTATTGAGCGGTATCTGGCTCAAAACGGGTATGCCGATCAGTACAAGTTTGCATGGGAGTTTAATTTGATACAAAGCGAGGAAGTAAATGCCTGGTGCATGCCGGGTGGAAAAGTGGCCATTTACAGCGGTATATTACCGGTAACGCAAACAGACGCTGGCCTTGCTGTTGTAATGGGACACGAAATTGCCCACGCTATAGCCCGTCACTCTGCCGAGCGGATGTCGCAGGAGTTGGCAGCGCAAGCCGGGGGAAGCGTTATTGGGGCTGCTACCAACAATAAATCGTCGGCTAATGTAATTAATGCTTTGTATGGCATTGGCGGTCAGCTGGCTTTATTAAAATACTCCCGCAACCAGGAAACTGAGGCCGACCGTTTAGGTTTAACTTTTATGGCTATGGCCGGTTATGATCCTAATACAGCGGTTACTTTTTGGCAGCGTATGGCAGCACAAAAAAATGGGGCTTCTCAGCCCGAATTTTTAAGCACACACCCTGCAGATGCTACCCGTATTGCCAATATTCAAAAGGCTATTCCTGAGGCGATGAAATATTATAAAAAGTAATTTCCCTTAAATATAGAAGCCGGTAGCTATGCATGTTTTTAACTGGGTAGCTACCGGCCAATGTGTTGCGATAGCAACTGTCTGTTTCAGCAGTTTATTTGCTACGGCTATTAATGCCAATTTTTTGCTTTTCCTTTAGCTACGAATCGTTCATAGCGCATCTTGCATGCCTTGTTACATCGCTTTGCGCTCCAGGCGCAGATATATAACAGGGCCTTTTCTTTTTATGAGAAATGTTGGTTTACTCTACAACAACACCCATTGAGCAGAATTTTTCTATACGCTCAGCTACCAACTCGTCAATATTACGTTCTTTTAAAACTTTCAGGTCCTTTAACAGCTGTTTCTTTAACGTAGCAGCCATAGCAACAGGATCCTGATGAGCGCCGCCAAGGGGTTCCTTTATAACGCCATCAATCAACTTGTTCTTAAACATTTCTGTTGACGTAAGCTTCAGCATCTCCGCAGCACGTTCCTTGTGCTCCCAGGTTTTAAATAAAATGGTTGAGCAATTTTCTGGTGATATAACCGAATACCATGAGTTATCCAGCATCATTACCTTATCGCCAATACCAATACCCAGCGCACCGCCCGATGCACCTTCGCCTATAACAACGCAGATAATGGGCACTTTCAAAATTGACATTTCCAGCAGATTACGCGCAATGGCTTCACCTTGTCCGCGTTCTTCAGCTTCCAAACCAGGGAATGCTCCCGGCGTATCTATCAGTGTAACTACTGGTTTATTAAACTTCTCGGCCAAACGCATTAACCTTAAAGCTTTGCGGTAACCTTCGGGATTAGCCATACCGAAATTGCGGTACTGGCGCTCTTTGGTGTTACGGCCTTTTTGGTGACCAATAAACATCACTGTCTGCCCGTTAAGCGTACCAAAACCACCTATAATAGCTTTATCATCACCAACTGTACGATCGCCGTGCAGCTCAATAAAATCATCACACATTAGCTCCAGGTACTGTAAAGTATATGGGCGCTCGGGGTGACGTGAAATTTGCACTTTCTGCCAGCCGTTAAGGTTGCCGTAAACCTGGGCACGGGCCTCGTCGAGCTTGGTTTGCAGCTCGTTAATAGTGGCAGACATATCCAGCTTGTTCTTGTCTTCCATCTGCTGCACCTTCTCTATCTGCTGCTCCAGCTCTGCCAAAGGCTTTTCAAAATCAAACGTTATTTTCATACCTGTTAATGAGGGCGCTAAAATAAACAAATCAAACGGCAATTTGCATCTTAATAATCACGTGATATTAGCTTAACAGCCATCTATTTTTTTTGCAAAGCTTCCAGTTTTGCTATTTGCTGCTGCGATAAAAGTTTTTCTGTAGCCAGGCAAGCTTGCAAAATGGCGTTTTTCAGTTCGCCCTGGTACAGGCCATGGCGGTTGGTATAAAATATCAGGTTACCGTCGCTTATTTTTCGATATTTAAACAAGCTATCCAGCATTTTTTCATTGCTGATGATAGAACCACCTATCTGCAGCCTGCGGCGATGCATTTGCGTATTAATGTCAGTTATCTTCTGTATCTGTACCGCACTCAGATCAAGCTGGTTGCTTAGTTTCAAAATCTTGTAAGGCATTGGATAAAGGTTCAGTTCGCCGACGGCTGCCATTTCATTAGCGGCATCGCCCTTTAAATAAGCATCATATTGCTGGCGGGTTAATGTTCGTACAGGAGACTTAGCGGTGGAAGTATCAGTTCGTGTTTGCGCGTTTACTACTACGCTGCATAATAGTATCGACGAAAAAAATAAAGTTTTTAGCATAGATATTCGTTTTTTTAGGGGAATAACGATCTTAACGCTGCAAAGTTCGCTTAAATTAAACATAATTTTGATTCAATATGGAAGCTTCGATTGTTATTGATATGCTGCTGGAAGTTGCCTCGCCTGTTTACCGCGAGGGCATGCTTCGTTTTGGCATTGCCAATAACAAAGCGCTTGGCGTAAAGCTGCCCGAGCTGCGCAAACTGGCTAAAGAAATAAAAAGAGATCACCAACTTGCTCAACAGCTTTGGGATACAGACATACATGAGGCGCAACTACTTGCCACTATGATAGATGATCCAAAACAAGTAACCGAAGCCCAAATTGATAAATGGGTGCTTGATTTTGAAACCTGGGATATATGCGACCAGGCCTGCGGAAACTTGTTTGACAGTACGCCTTTCGCTATAAAAAAAGCACTTGAGTTTAGTGCCCGGGAAGAAGAATTTGTTAAGCGCGCCGGCTTTGTGTTAATGGCAGAATTAGCCGTGCATGATAAAAAAGCCGATGATATAGTGTTTATAAAATTCTTCCCCGTTATAGAACGCGAAGCCTGGGACGAGCGGAACTTTGTAAAGAAAGCTGTTAACTGGGCATTGCGCCAAATAGGCAAGCGTAACAACACATTAAAACCTTTGGCTATTGCTACCGCAGAACGTATTTTACAACAAAACACCAAAGCGGCTAAATGGATAGCAGCCGATGCCTTGCGCGAATTGAGGAACAGATAAGAAAAACGAGTCTGCAATTTTTATGACTTTCAACAGGCAAAATTTGAGATTTATTTAGAACAATATCCGGCTTTACGACTTATATTTGCTGTACGATCATTAAACTTTAAAAATAATTTTATGGCATTCACACTACCGGCGTTATCCTACGCGACTGATGCATTGGAACCGCACATTGATAAAGCAACCATGGAAATTCACCATGGCAAACACCACCAGGCTTATGTAACCAACCTTAACAAGGCGTTGGAAGGCAAACCTGAAGCTGATAGCAACATTGACGACATCATTAAAAACATTTCTAAATTTCCGCCTGCAGTACGTAACAATGGTGGCGGTCATTATAACCACACATTGTTCTGGACCCTTCTGTCTCCAAACGGTGGCGGCGAACCTACCGGCGCTTTAGCCGATGCTATTAAAAGCACTTTCGGTTCAGTTGCCGAGTTAAAAACAAAATTGAATGAAGCAGGCGCTACCCGTTTCGGATCTGGCTGGGCATGGTTAATTGTTACTGCCGATAAAAAACTGGCGGTAACTTCAACTCCTAACCAGGATAATCCTTTAATGGATATTGCCGAAGTAAAAGGTACTCCTATTTTAGGCATTGACGTTTGGGAGCATGCTTACTATTTAAAATATCAAAACCGTCGCCCTGATTATTTAGCGGCTATATGGAGCGTGATTAACTGGAACCACGTTGCTGAGTTGTACGCGAAAGCGACTGCTTAATTTCGGATATCGAATTTTCGATTTCTGATTTTCTTTATTTGAAATTTATATTTGAGAACGGCGGCTAATAGCCGCCGTTTTTGTTATAACACTACGCCCTATGAAAGCTAACGTTATAGAATCTGTTGATACCCTGGTTTGGAAAGATGTACCAACCCCTACTCCCGGACCCGGCGAAGTTTTGGTAAAAATAAAAGCTGCCGCGCTTAACCGCCGCGACTACTGGATAACCATTGGCAAATATGCCGGCATAAAATATCCCACTATTTTAGGATCAGACGGTGCGGGGATTGTTGCAGAACTTGGCGATGGTGTAGATAAAAGCTGGCTTAATAAGGAAGTGGTTATAAATGCTGCAACTAACTGGGGCGACAGCGAAGATTACCAGGGCAAAGATTTCAAAATATTGGGACTGCCGGAAGACGGCACCTTTGCGGAATACGTTAAAATTGGTGCGGAATACTTATTTGAAAAACCGGCTTACCTAACCTGGGAGCAAGCTGCTGCATTTCCGTTGGCGGGAGTGACTGCTTATAGGGCATTGGTGGTTAAAGGGCGCGTTAAAAAAGGCGATACGGTATTAATTTCGGGAGTTGGGGGCGGTGCGGGCACATTTGCATTGCAATGGGCAGTCGCGCTGGGCTGCAAGGTGTTTGTAACGTCGGGCTCGGGCGAAAAGATTGAAAAGGCAAGGCAGCTCGGCGCTTTAGCGGGAGTAAATTACAAAGCGCAGGATTGGGCCGAAGAGCTACTACATTTATCAGGCGGATTTGATGTGATAATAGACAGCGCACTTGGCGAGGGTTTTGCCAAATTCCCTGACATTTGTAAACCAGGCGCACGCATTGTGTTTTTTGGCGGAACAGCCGGCGATATGCCCGCAATAAACGGTCGCAAAATATTTTGGAAGCAATTGCAGTTGTTAGGCACCACCATGGGTACAAGATCTGACTTTGAAGGAATGTTAAACCTGATGACCGCGCATAACATTGTGCCAGTTGTTGATGAGGTTTTTCCGCTGCATACAGCAGGAGAAGTTGTACAAAATATGGCTTCGTCCCCTCAATTTGGCAAACTGGTATTTACTGCGTAGACCATGTTGCAGGTACGGGTTGAAGATATAAAACAAGAAACTGCTGATGCTGCCACTTTCTTTTTGTCGGATGTAACAGGCGCACATATATCTTATCAGGCAGGTCAGTTCCTTACACTGGTGTTCACCCATCACGGCGAAGAAATAAGACGCTCCTACTCGCTAAGCTCATCGCCTGATGAGAAGATGTTGGCTATAACGATTAAACGCGTTACCAATGGAGAGATATCGCGCTTTATGCTTGCAAAAGTAAAAAAGGGTGATGTGCTGACCGCTGTACCTCCTGCGGGTAAATTCACGCTAAGTAATGAAACGTTTAAAGTCGGTAAACTTATCTACTTTGCTGCCGGAAGCGGGATAGTGCCTATATGTTCTCAAATTAAGTATCTGCTGGCAAAAGCGGGTAGCAGTACGGTTGTTTTGTTTTACAGCAACAATAAACCTTCGGATATACTTTTTGATGAAGAATTAATCGCGCTTCAAACTTCGCATCCAAATCGCTTAAAAGTTGTTCATCTAATTAGCAGCGAACGCAAGCGGCTTAGTAATCTCAACCTCCAATCCTTACTAAACCAGCACTTACAGGACGATATTTATAATGCTCAATATTATATGTGCGGCCCATTTGCTTATATGCGAATGATACGCCTCACGCTGCTTTTTATGGGTATTGAGCCCGCCAATATCCGAAAGGAAAACTTTGTGTTAGAGACAATCCCCGTCGCTGATAATGCGGTTGTTTATCCACCACAAAATATAAAGTTGGAGTTTAACGGCGAAGTACATAGTATTACCGTTGGCGAAAACCAATCTATTTTACAAGCGGCGCTGCAAAACGATATAGCTTTGCCCTACAGTTGCCGGGCAGGTATGTGCTCTACGTGTACTGCAAAATGCGTTTCGGGCAAAGTTGAAATGTCTGTAAATGATGTTCTGCTAGATGCTGACCTGGCTGAAGGCTGGGTGTTAACCTGCACGGGGCATCCTATAAGCGGCGACGTAGTTCTGAAAATCTGATGCGAATTAATGCAGTATCTTAAACATCAACTCGCGTAACAGTTCGCCGTGGTCGGTGAGTGAATCAACCCCTTTGCTTCTCAGATCATATTCGCGCAGGTAGCCAATTATTTGAATTGATTTCGCGTAGTTATAACTGCGGGCCGCCTGCTCATAATCCTTCACAAAAAACGGGTTCACCCCTATCTCTTTAGCTACATTTTGCGGCGACTTGTCTCTTACGTAATGGTACATTAATACCCGGGTAAAATAGTTATTCAGATTCCCCAGCACCAGCACAATAGGGTTATTTTTAGGATTAGCAGCAAAATAATTTACTATCTGATTAGCTTTAAAAACATCCTTTTTAGCGAGGGCTGTTTGCAGCTCAAACACATTGTACTCCTTGCTTATCCCAATATTGTCCTGAATATGTTTTAAGGTGATCTCCTGCCCTTTGGCAACATTCAGCATCAGTTTATCCAGTTCGTTTGCAATTTTTGACAGATCATTACCTAAATATTCAGCTACCATTAGCATCGCTTGCTGCCCTATCTTGTAACCTGCATTTGTTAAATACCCTTCTACCCAGGCAGGTATCTTATTATCATACAATGCTGCCGATTCAAACACCAGTCCGTGTTTTTCTATGGCCTTGTATGTTTTTTTGCGCTTGTCAAACTTTCCGTATTTGTAACAAAAAACCAGTATAGTGCTTGGCAGCGGGTTTTCCAGGTAGCTTAAAAACGGGTTGATTCCTTTTTTATCATCACTGTCATTTCCCCACTTCATATCCTGGGCTTCTTTTATCAGTACCACCTGGTAATCGGCCATCATGGGGTAGCGCTTGGCGGCGTTAAGCACGGTCATTATATCCGTATCCTTGCCATACAGCACTGTTTGATTAAAGCCACGCTCCGCCTCGGGCAGTAACTGATGCTCTATGAAATCGCTTACCTGATCAATAAAATAAGGTTCCTCGCCGTGTAAAAGATAAACAGGCTTATACTTGCGGCTTTTAAGGTCTTTTAGAATATCAACGGCGGTCATGTGTCCAAAAATAGTGATTAGTGATTGGAGATTTGAGATTAGTTTTACAAAACCTTAGCGGACGCTCACTTTGTAGTTTGAATTTCTATTTTTGAACATTAAACAGATCATGCACCAGCTACAAGCTCTTAATCTTCCGCCGCACCCCTTTAAAATAACCGAGGTTAACGGGCAACTAACACTGTTTGATGAAATACGAAAGAAAACCATCATCATTACTCCCGAGGAGTGGGTGCGCCAGCATTTTGTTCAATTCCTTATTAAAGAAAAAAAATATCCAAAAACGCTGATAAAGCTGGAGGGCGGCCATAAGCTGCACGGCATGCAAAAACGATCAGATATAATAATTTTCAATAAAGAGGGGCGCAAAATTTTGATGGTGGAATGTAAAGCGCCGGGCGTAACCATAAATCAGAAGGTGTTTGAGCAAATAGCGCGTTATAACATGGTACATAAAATTGAGCTTTTGGCAGTTACCAACGGGCTGCAACATTATTTCTGCGTTATAAATTTCGAAGACGGATCTTTCCGGTTTATTGAGCAACTTCCGGTATACGCGGGTGTTTAATATCGGGGACCGTAGATACCAGGTTTAGAATTTTATCGTATAGCTCAGTAGGCTTAAATGGCTTTGAAACGTAATCATTCATGCCTGAGCTAAACACCCGTTCTTTTATATCAAACAGGGCCGAAGCGGTTAAAGCTATTATGGGGATATTAGCTTTTTGAGGATCGGCCATTTTACGGATCTCAATTGCAGCGTCAAAACCATTCATTACCGGCATTTGCAGATCCATTAAAATAATATCAAAGTTGCCATACTGTACAAATTCAATGGCACGCTCGCCATTCTCAGCTATAAACGGAGTAATGTTCCATTTTGACAGCAGCTTTTTCATCAGCATAACGTTAACCGGGTTATCCTCGGCTATCAGCACCCGCATTGAACCAAACGCTTCCGCTTCTGTTTTAACAACCAATGGCGTTTTTTTATCTACAATAGCTTGCTTTTCAGTAGCTACCGGAAATTCCATATTAAATGAGAACTCAGAACCTTCGTCAACAACACTGGTCACGCACACTTTTAAACCCTGTAATTCAAGCAGGCGCTTAACAATTGCCAGGCCTAAACCGGTACCGCCATACTGCCGGGTAGTGCTAACTGATTCCTGTGTAAATGGCTCAAAAATAACATCGAGTCTATCCTGCGGTATTCCAATACCTGTATCTTTTACCAAAAAATTAACGGTAAGGCGATCATGACGATCTTCTATGCATGATACCTTAACCAGTATATCGCCCTTGGTGGTAAATTTAATTGCATTACTAACCAGGTTAAACACAATTTGGGTAATGCGCGTAGGATCGCCGAATAACGTTTTACTTTGCAAGGCACTGTCAATATCCAACGAAAAATTCAAACCTTTTTGCTGCGCGGTTATTGTTTGGCCTCCACAAATACTACTCATGAGCTCATATAAGTTAAGGCGTATTTTTTCAAACACCAGCTTACCCGACTCTATCTTGTTAAAATCCAAAACATCATTTACAATAGATAGTAAATTACTTGCAGAGAATTTAAGTACTTCAAGGTTTTCTTTTTGATCGGCACGTGGGCCACCCATTATCAACAGATCCGTCATACCAATAACAGCGTTAAGCGGTGTGCGTATCTCGTGCGACATGGTAGAAAGAAACTCTGATTTAATCTCTGATGATTTCTGCGCCTTTTCTATCGCGCTTTCAAATTGGGTGGCAAGGGCATCCTGTTGTTCTGTGGTTTGAGAAAGCTGTGATAATGCTTTAGTAAATGAAGCATAAAAGTGGCTGTAAACAAACAATATCAACACAAAGCAGGACGAGATGGTTATGATAAATGTCGCGTCGTCAATTTTTTCGGGCTTAAGCTCTATCAGGAAAGAATTACCATTTTGCAGCACTAATAATAACAACGTTGGAAAAATATTCAGCGCAGAATATACATAGCCCATTTTTTGGCCAAGCATATTAAAACTAAATAGCATCATTAAAACTATTACACTCACCGTTATAGCATCAACATTTTGCTTTACTATGTAACTATTTATTAAATGTGCAATTGTGCCAACAATAAGTGCGGCATGAGATATAGCGCGATAATTTGGCTTAGAGGTTAAATATTTAAATAATACGGCTGCTGTAAGCGCTAAAGTGCCTGTTATGATACTTATGATTAGATGCTCTTTGTAAACAACCTCGCAAAACAGCAGCAGCGAGGTGAAAAAAGACAGCGCTAAACCATAATATAAAAGCCGGATACGGGCATTGTCAAGCGAGGATTGCTTGTCTGACAATATCCGATCAATAGAAAAATTAAGAAAACTTGCAGTACCGCTCATTTACAACGCCTTATCTCATGGGTATAACTGTGGTTTCTAAATTAACAAAATATTAAAAATATGTTTATTAATTCTCACAACTATAGCGTTTAAAGCAGCGCAATTAGCCTGCCAATCCGCGGAGGTTTTCTTCAACTATTTTTAATTTCGCCTCAGCATCCGCTTTTTTCTTCAATTCGTTATCAATTATTTCGGGTTTCGCATTGGCCATAAAGCGCTCATTAGCTAATTTTGCATCAACCGATTTTAAGAAACCTTCCAGATAACTTTTTTCTTTTTGCAGGCGTTCCTGCTCAGCCTCAGGGTCTATCGTTTCTTGCAGCGGAATAAAAAACTCGTCTGTTGATACCAAAAAGCCTGCTGCGTCGCTCACCTTAGTATTTACAAGAGAGAACTCGCTGAGATTAGCCAACTTAACAATTATGTAACGGTACGCCTCATAATCAATTCCGGAACCGGGCTTAACCAAGAGTTGTAAAGTTTCTTTTGGCGATATTTGTTTATTCTGACGAATATTTCTAACCTGGGCAATTATTTGTTTAATCGTTTCTATATCATTCACCAAACGGGCATTAATTTCCCCAATTGTTGGTAATTGAGCAACGATGCAGCAATCATTATCCGCCCGTTCTTTAAACAGGTCGTCATGCCATAACTCTTCGGTTATAAAAGGCATAAACGGATGCAGTATCTTTAGTATATTTTCAAAGAAACTAACTGTTTTATTGTACGTTTCCCTATCCATAGGCTGTTGGTAGGCTGGCTTTATCATCTCCAGGTACCAGGCACAGAAATCATCCCAAACCAGCTTGTAGGTAGACATTAATGCTTCCGACAAGCGGTATTGTGTAAAAGCCTCTTCAATTTCCTGGAGCCCCTGGTTAAAGCGGCTTTCAAACCAGTTAATGGTTACAGTATTCGGGTTTTGTAAGGTATCGTCAACCTCCCAGCCTTTTATCAGCAAAAAGGCATTCCAAACCTTGTTAAAGAAGTTACGGCCCTGTAAACAATCCTTTTCGTCAAACATCAGGTCGTTACCTGCAGGCGAGCTCAGCAGCATACCCACACGCACGCCATCGGCACCGTACTGGTCTATCAGGTCCAGCGGATCAGGCGAGTTACCTAATGATTTTGACATCTTTCTCCCCTGCTTATCGCGCACAATGCCGGTTAGGTAAACGTTTCGGAAAGGCAGATCGCCCTTAAACTCGTGCCCCGCCATTATCATACGCGCTACCCAGAAAAATAAGATCTCCGGAGCCGTTACCAGGTCGTTTGTTGGGTAGTAATATTTAATATCAGCATTCTCAGGGTCTTTAAATCCATCAAAGACAGAAATTGGCCATAACCACGATGAGAACCAGGTGTCTACAACGTCTTCTTCCTGTGTTAGGTCGTTGGTTGTAAGTTGTACGTTATACGTTGTAAGTTTCTTCGCTTCTTCTAATGCCTCTTCTGCAGTCTTCGCAATCACATATTCGCCGTTGGGTAAATACCATGCGGGTATTTGTTGCCCCCACCATAACTGGCGGCTTATACACCAATCCTGAACGTTTTCCATCCAGTGGCGGTAGGTATTGGTAAACTTTTCCGGGATCAGCTTAACCTCACCTTTTAATACATAATCAAGCGCAGGTTTCGCCATTTCGCTCATTTTGCAGAACCATTGCATAGATAGTTTAGGCTCAATAACCGCATTGGTCCGCTCTGAAAAACCTACCTGCGATTTGTATTCCTCCACCTTCTCTAAAGCACCTGCTTCCTCAAGCATAGTAGCAATTTTCTTGCGTGCTGCAAAGCGGTCCTCGCCTACCAATATCTGCGCTTTCTCATTCAGCGTACCGTCGTCGTTTAAAATATCAATAACGGGCAGCTTATGTTTTTGGCCCAACTCATAGTCATTCAGATCATGCGCGGGTGTAACCTTTAAGCAACCTGTACCAAAATCCATTGTCACGTACTCATCCAATATAACGGGTATCTCACGGTTGATCAACGGAATAAAAACCGATTGCCCATGCAGGTGCATATACCGCTCATCGTTGGGGTTAATGCATATCGCCGCGTCGGCCATTATAGTTTCAGGGCGGGTGGTAGCTATGGTTAAGTAGTTAGTATCTAGTATCAAGTCGTTAGACTTTTGCTTATCATCTTGATACTTGCTACTTGCTACTTTATACTTAATATAATAAAGCTTCTGATTAACCTCCTTACGTACAACCTCCTCATCGCTTACGGCGGTTTTCCCTTGCGGATCCCAGTTTACCATGCGGATACCACGGTAAATAAGGCCCTTTTTGTACAGGTGGATAAAGGTATCTAATACCGCATCGCTCATATCGGGGTCCATAGTAAAACGGGTACGGTCCCAATCGCATGATGCGCCTAATTTTTTTAACTGATCTAGTATAATGCCGCCATATTTCTCTTTCCACTCCCATGCATAAGCTAAAAACTCTTCGCGGGTAAGGTCTTTTTTGCTGATGCCTTTTTCTTTAAGCATGGCAACAACCTTCGCTTCGGTAGCAATGCTGGCGTGGTCTGTACCGGGTACCCAGCATGCATTTTTGCCCTTCATACGCGCGCGGCGTATCAGTACATCCTGTATGGTATTATTCAGCATGTGGCCCATATGCAGCACCCCGGTAACGTTGGGCGGAGGCATTACAATGGTGTAGGATTCGCGCCCATCGGGCACCGACTTAAAAAATTTATGTTGCAGCCAGTAACTGTACCATTTTTCTTCGGCTTGTTTTGGCGAATAGGTTTTAGCAATACTCATAAGATCGCAAAAATACGGATTTTGGGGCAAAATCGGGGAGCGATTTTGTGCTATTCCTCAACTCACTCATTGCATAATAACCATGTACATTTTAATCTTACTTAACTAAAATTGTAGTTTTTACTTATTCCTGTTATATTAGATGAGCTAAATATAAACCTGCCCCAAGCCCGTGAGAAAACTGAAATTTAATATTTTACCTGCAGCTGCATTGCTTTTGCGCATTGCTACAGCCACTAACGCACAAAAGCTACCACTGATACAGCAAGGCAGCGCACGTGCCCCGCAGAACGTAAAAATAGATGGCCGTTTAACCGAATGGGCCAACATGCCGTGGTTTATAACGAAACTAACCGCATTTATTATTTAGTGGCCAATGATGGTGCTAACCTCTACTTAGCCATTCGCGGTGTTGACGTAACAGTAACCACAAAGGTGCTTAACGGAGGTATCGCCTTCACTACCAGCCATACGTTAGATAAAAAGGCAAGGGCAAAAGCAGTGGGTAATGCAACCGTTACCTTTCCGGTTTCGCTGAGCAATAATGCGATGATGACGGTGTTGATGCCATTGCTTAGCTTAAGGGAATTTAAGCGGGATACTTTGGCCCACCTCAGAACAATAGACTCAATAAGGAAAATAGCGGACAAGCGGTTAACAACGGTGCTTAAAGAAATAGGCGTGTCGGGCCTGAAAGGAATATCAGAAACAGCTCTGCCGCTTTATAACGATAAAGAAATTATAGCCGCTGGTAAATTGCAAGGCACGCAACCCGTTTTTGAGATAGCCATTCCGTTGAAATATTTAGGGCTTGATCTGACTAACAGTAAAAGTTTTAGCCATCGTATTAAACTGGATATACCCCAATTTGATCCCAACAAACCACGTGAGGAGGTACCGTCAGAAAGAATAGCTTCTACATCAGTTGAGGTTACATCAAGGTCTGCCGTTATACGCACAGGTTTGCCCATGGCTGATCCTGACGGGGATTATCAATCGCATAAAACGGAAATGTGGGGGGAGTATACATTGGTTGTTAAGTAGTGTTGAGCTTAATATGGAAATTACCGAACAATATCTAATGTCGCCGCATGGGATAGGTAATTTAGAACCTAACCTATCAAATACCAGTATATGAATACTTTGCGGCCGCACTTGTCGTATAAATGGCGCATATAAGTCCTAAAGAAAACTAAAATAACTCTATACCTTTGCTATCTGATTTCATATTATCACAATGAAAAGTCCGGATCTGGCAAAAAAAATAAAAGATTTAAGAACAAGAAAGGGACTTTCTCAGGAGCAGCTGGCTGACAAAGCCGGATTAAGCCTGAGGACCGTTCAACGGATTGAGAATGGAGGCTCTGTGCCACGCGGAGACATATTAAAACGATTAGCATTGCCACTGGATATTTCAGAAAACGAGCTAATTAATCAGAAAACCAATAAAGGCAGCGATATTCTGGCAATTTTAAATCTATCGCAATTTAGTTTTATCATATTTCCCCTGCTAGGGTTTATAATACCATTAGCAATATGGCTGTTTAAAAAGGATAAGGTTGAAGATATTGACCAACTGGCAAAGGCAATAATCAACTTTCAAATTACCTGGGCCATAGCGTTCTTTCTGCTTATCTTCACTACATTTCTATTCATTGGGCTTTCCATGTTTGTAATATGGTGTATGTATTTATTTAATATAGTTATCATCATAACCAATACGATAAAATTCCGCCGTAACGGACAGGCTGACTATAAACCAAGTTTTGCCTTTTTAAAATAGGAAGCACGATAATGAGCAAATTAAAGTATGCTATAAGATTTTTGATTGTCAGCTTGATAGCGGTGTCATGTATCTCAAAAGAAGAATCAGAAAAGATCAGAAAAAACCAATTTGATAACGATATTAAGGTACTGACAGACTCTACCCGGACGATTATAGAGAGAATTGACAGCACGAAAATTGAAGTATCGAAATTAGATACAAGGATAAAAGCCCTGATGGATTCGGCCCGGGTTAGCGGAATGGCTATTTCTGTAATTAATGCCAATCAAATTGTTTACCATAAGGCTTTCGGATATGCTAACGTTGATGAAAAATTGCCCTTGCAGATCAACGATATCTTCTATGGCGCATCGTTAAGTAAAGCGGTCTTTGGCTATTTGGTGGCTAAATTGGTTGTTAAGGGTACAATTGATCTTGACAAACCACTTCAACAATATTTAAATGTTCCTATTCCGGAGTTTAAGAGTGATAAACAACGCGGCTTTCAGGATTTGAAAACTGATAAACGCTATACCCAAATAACGGCCAGAATGTGTCTGTCGCATACATCGGGATTGCAAAACTGGAGGCGGATACCAAGACCAGATGATCTTGAAAACAAGCGTAAACTTAAAATTTATTTTGACCCGGGAACACAGTATTATTATTCGGGCGAAGGCTTTATGCTTTTGCAATATGTAATAGAACATATTACCGGAAAGGACCTTGAACAACTGGCCAAAGAAGAAGTGTTTGAGCCTTTGCAAATGCATAATACCAGCTATGTATGGCAGGACAGATTTGACAAAAGCTATTGCAACGGGCACAGTAATGAGCAAAAAGTAATAACAAAGGAGAAAAGAGAAGAAGCACAGGCCGCAGGTTCAATGGAAACTAATTTAATAGATTATTCATTGTTTATAAAACACATTTCGACGCTGGTAAAGCAAAGATCGCCGATAACCGACACCATGTTCAAACTTAATTTCCCCATCCGAACCAAAGCGCAGTTTGGCCCATTATCGCTAATACAGTCAAATGAAAACGACAACATACAATTAAACTATGGTCTAGGATGGGGCATATTGCAATCGCCTTTTGGATTTGGCGCGTTTAAAGAGGGACATGGCGATGGGTTTCAACATTACACTATTTTATTTCCGGAAAAAGAGATCGGGGTAGTGATGCTTTCTAATAGCGATAATGCGGAGAGCATTTTCAGGGAAGTTTTAAAAATTACTATTGCAGATACTTATACCCCCTGGAAGTGGGAAAACTATCTTCCTTATCAAGTGAAAAAATAATGATCGATTAAGCCAGAAAGTGCATCAATCGAAAAACTGTTGTTGTAATATTTGTAATTTTACGTTACCAATAATCATCAAACCTATAATACCATGCAACAGCGATACCACAACAGCGCCAAAGAAGTAAAGGGCATGAACACCGCAGAGCTGCGGGAGCAGTTTCTGATTGAGGAAATGATGAAGCCCGGCAAAATGTGTTTTACTTACAGCCATTATGATAGGGTGATTATTGGTGGTGCAACGCCCGAAACTGAAACATTGACGCTCAAAAACTTCGCGCCGCTGAAGGCCGAACACTTTTTGGAAAGGCGCGAAATGGGTGTTATTAACGTGGGAGCTGCCGGTACAATTAATGTTGACGGAACTATATACGATCTGGAGAAAAAAGATTGCCTGTACATTGGCCGCGGAAGTAAGGACGTTAGTTTTGCATCTGCCGACACAGACGAACCCGCTGTTTTTTATATGTTGTCAACACCCGCGCATACGGCCTACCCTACCCAGCTAATGAAAGCGGCAGATGCCAGCCCCATGACAATCGGGTCAGCAGAAACATCTAACCATCGTACTGTTTATAAATACATTTTTGCCGATGGCATAAAAAGTTGCCAGCTGGTAATGGGCCTAACAGTTTTAAACACCGGCAGTGTGTGGAACACCATGCCTGCCCACACCCACGACCGCCGGATGGAAGCTTATTTTTATTTCGATGTACCGAACGGCCAGACGGTTTTTCATTTTATGGGGCAGCCGCAGGAAACGCGGCATATAACTGTTCACAATCACCAGGCAGTTATCAGTCCGCCATGGTCTATCCATTCAGGCTGCGGCACCAGCAATTACTCCTTTATTTGGGGCATGGGCGGCGAGAACCAGGATTACAGCGATATGGATGTGGTTAATATTGGGGATTTGCGGTAAAAGCAGCTGTTGCGAAAGTGTTGCTATTGTGTTGCTAAGGTGATCCAAAAGTGATCCAAACTGATCCAAAAAAAGCCAAAAATCGCTATTTTTATCATTTTACAATTAACTTATAATCAGTAACTTACACCCAATCCACAGCTAATTTTACTGACGAATAAGTAGCTTCACATTAAATAGTTAAGTACTTAACATTCAATAAATTACTTATTTAATTTTTTGGTAACGCATTTATTTTGGATCACCCCCTAATTCGCCTAATTACCACCAAAGCGATAAGCCAGTGCCAGCGTCCCCCACTGCTGGCCAAGGGCACTGCTTCCGCCTCCCACCTCCCTGGTACGGATGATCGCGGTATACGCTGCCGACCATCTGTCAGTAGCGTATTGCATACCAAATTGCTGGGTAAACACTAAATTGATCACATCGTAATGAACAGGGCCTTTGTCCTTAATAAACATACCGCCCTGTATAGTGGCATTGTAGGCCACATAACTTAGCTGCGGTATGGCAAAAAAGTAAAGCTCATGCTTTTGGCGGTCGCCACCCATACTTACGCGACTATTGGTACTGGCTGATTGGTAGAGTTTATCTAAACTGCCAATACGCAACTGTACAGCCGCCGTAGCGTTGCTAAAGGTGTTACCCAGCCGCAGCGACGGAGTAGCGGCTACATCCAGCCATTCATCATTATTACGATATAACAAACGGGTATATTGCGCCTCAAGGTTAAGGCCTACCTCGTTATTCAGTTGGTATTCCCAGCCTTCGGGGTCTTTTAAATCAAAGGCGTGATGAAAGCTTTTCTGCACCTTCTCAGCCATTGATGCCGGACCAATAGTACCTACCTGCGCGCTGATCTTTAATGCGCTTTCATCCTCATTAAACCAGGTAAGGGCCGCGCCTCCATATAAATAGCCCGTATAAGGGCGGTCTTGTAGCCAATCGTACCGGGCCCAGGTGGCAAAAGGGCCGTATATTTGTTGCCCAACTTCAAATTCGAGAGTTTTTTTTACAGTGCCACCACCTAAAAGGCTTGCACAATCTTTACCGCTGTTTAAGACCGTAGTAAAGTTTAACATATAACCCGCCATATAGTAACGGTCATTATACGGGTTAACATACTGATCGTTGTCTAACCTGTTACTTATCTGATTACGGTAAGTATTTTGAGCCTTGACGCCTTTAATAGTAAAAATAAATGCCAGGTTAAATAACAAAGCATAAAGGGCGTATTTCATTACCGGCTGCGTGGTCTAATTGTGGATGTTAAGCGTACGTAAAAGTATTTATTATTTTCAAATCTTTACTATTAAGCAACTAACTCATTTTATTGCGATATATATTACCTGGTGTTATTACATCAGAATAAAGCGGGTAAAAAACATTAGCCGAATAGTTGCACCAGTAGTTATTCTTATTATATTTGATTGTCTGATAAGCTGTTACAGGTATATTAATTATCTAATCGGCCCCGATAAGGCATCACTTAAAACCTAAATTACTATGTCATCAATTACCATTTTCTGGATCGTATCTGCCCTCTTATCAATTGCTGTGCTTTATTGCAATAAAAATTATTGCATGCTTAAAGATCGCAGCAACGCCGAAAAACAACCTTACAGCTGGTCTCGTGTACAGCTTGCCTGGTGGACCATTATCGTCTTAGCTTCTTTTATCACAATAATTATTAATTTTAACCAGGCACCAGGCTTAAATACCTCAACTGTTATTCTTTTAGGTATTAGCGCCGCAACTATTGCCACCGCCAAGGTTATTGATGTAAGCGATGAGACAGACCCAAATATCGCTCGGCACCAGGATAAGAACGGGGCCAACTTTATTCTTGATATTCTTTCAGATCAGAACAACGTAAGCATAACCCGTTTTCAAACCGTTGTTTTCAATTTTGTTTTCGGCCTGTGGTTTATTGCTTATGTAATGGAACACCTTCCGACCGCCACATCCGGGAGTGTAGACGCCATTATGCCACTTATTGACAACAACAACCTTGTTTTACTTGGTTTAAGTTCAGCTACCTACGCCGCCATAAAAACCACCGAAAACAGGTCGAACTCTGCAGAAACGGAAAAAAAAGCAGGCCCCAATGTAACTGCTGACACTAATTTAGAAGAACAACCTGTTGGATAGCCCTAAACCTAAAACCATGTCATTTAAAGAAAAATATACCATCGGGGCAAAATACATCCCCAAACCATCCCGAAGAAGATCGGGCGCACTGATCAATAAAGTTCGTTTTATAGTGGTGCATGATACCGGAAATCCCGGATCTACTGCTTTGAGTAATATCAGCTATTATATCAATACCAAAGATGCACAGCCTACGGCATCAGCCCATTTGTTTGTTGATGACAAGCAAATACTTGAATGCGTACCGGCCTTAACTGCCCCTCCCGAAAAAGCATGGCATGTTTTATACAATGTGCCAAAGGACGACCAAATGTATGGCGTAAATGCCAATGATGCTGCAATCGGCGTTGAATATTGCTTTGGCGGCAGCATAGATGCAGACAAAGCCTACGCTAAATTTTTATGGGTGATTGCTAAAATATGCTACGTTTTTAAATTGGATCCTGCTAAAGATATTGTAGGGCATCACGTACTGGATCCTAACCGAAAAACCGACCCCGTTACCGGATTGCTGAAAAGCAGACGCACGTATGAGCAATTACTTAAAGACATTGTAACCGAATATCAGGATTGCATAGGGCTGCCTGTGTCTGCGCCGGGATATACCATTATACCAGAAACCGGTACTGTAACAACAGCCTTAAAACTCAACCTCAGGCCGGGCCCGTCTACCGCCGGCGCGGTTGTAGAGGTTATTCAGCCTAATACGGTGCTTAATTATACCGCATTAACCCACCAGGGCATGCTTGTTAATAATAATAGCACCTGGTACCGCGATGCCAACGGCCATTGGTTTTGGGAAGGGGGATTGGTACGGTAATTACTGTACCTTTTTAATAAGGCCAATATAATGTTGGAGCTTTTGAAGGATAAACTCAACGGGCAGATCAGCGTTGGGGTCTATCTGTATTGATTCATACTTGTCTTTTGGTTTAACATCCGGGTTAATCTCCATTTGTAATTTTTTGTCCACACAAAAACCAAGCATCAGTTTTTTGCCGTTAAGCCACAGGTAGCCTAACTTTTTGTCTTTATACGTAAAAAAAGGCACCTGGTACTTACGCACATGGCAGATATCCGGGTTGGCTCGCAGAATAATATCCCGCAAGGCCAACAGGCAGCTTTGGTAGGGCTCGGGTTTCGATAG
>CBFGNU010000026.1:0-23875 GCA_965650195.1 uncultured Mucilaginibacter sp.
AACCGTCCTACTAACTCTATACTGGTTAAGAAAATAACCCCGCGCAGCTTAGGATCGCTATTGGCTATGTACGAGCATAAAATATTTGTACAAGGCATAATATGGAATATATACAGCTTTGACCAATGGGGTGTGGAGTTGGGCAAACAACTGGCCGGCAAAATACTACCTGAACTAAAAAATAATGATAAAGTTTCATCGCATGATTCATCAACCAATGGGTTGATCAATCAGTATAAGGCCTGGAGGTAAGCCCCTAACCCCCTAAAGGGGGAACAAAATTTAAAATAGAAAAGCCGTTCAGATCAATGAACGGCTTTTCTATTGTTATCTATAATGTCTTATTTTTTTGAGAAGGATACCTGAAACAACTTATCCCATTTCTTCCCGGTAACAAACATACGTTTGCCTTTGGCATCCCAGGCAATACCGTTTAGCACTTCATCGTCTTTATTGCGACGGTTAGGGTACAATTTAGACATATCTATTTTTTGCAATACTGCTCCGGTTTTGGCGTCAATAACTATAATATCATTTGTTAAATAAACATTAGCGTATATTTTACCATCAACATACTCCAATTCATTCACAGAATTTACAGGCCCTTTATCATCGTATACATCAATAAAACCATTTTCCTGATAAGTATCTTTGTTTAGGAGCCAAATGCGGTTTGTACTGTCGTCCATATAAAGTTTCTTACCATCAAAGGTCATTCCCCATCCTTCAACCCCAACTTCGTTCTTGAATGTGTTAAGTAATTTAAAAGTGTTTTTATCGTAGACGTAGCCGATTTTTTCATGGTAAGTAAGTTGTATTATCTTATCGCCTACAACAGCCAACCCTTCCGCGAAAACCTTTGGATCATTTTGCACCGACAATACAACCTTGCCGGTGGCAAGATCAACTTTACGCAGGCTTGAAGGGCCTACAACATCCTGACCCGGTGGCGGAATAACGTAGCCGCCATCACTTTCGTACAAATAACCATCATGGTACTGCAGGCCCTCGGTGTATGATTCAACATCGTGCGGGAATACTTTTTCTATTTTAAAAGTAAGCTGCTCCGGCGCCTTGGCGGGCAGCAATACTATATTAGTAGATACATCATTACTTGTGCCTTGTTTATACACTTTGGCAGTTATGGTCTTTGGGCCCATCGGAAGACTATCGGTTTTAATTATAACCGGTGCTCCGTCTTTGTTTGATGCTACAGTAGTTGATTCCAGCTGATAAACGATAGAATCAGGCACCATATCAGTAGGGTATTTCACTTTTACGGTTACATCAGTACCCGCCTTAACGGTAGTCCCTGCCTCAGGTGAAATAGTGATATCCAGTCCTTTAGGTTTTTCTTCGTTGCATCCAAAATTACATGCGAAGATGATGAGCATTGCGGCAGCTAAATATAGCGCGGGTATTCTTTTCATAATATTAAGTAGCGGATGGCCAAAAAGCATCCTTGATATGGTTTAATTTATAATTTTCTTCGCTTTTAAATAATATGGCGATAATATCAAAACGTACCTCACCCTGATGGTTCATCAGGTAAATATATTCGTCAGCCGCGCCGGCTATTAATCGTTGTTTGCGATTGTCAACAAAGTCCTCCGGCTCGCCAAAGCCATTACCTGTACGCGTTTTTACTTCGGTAAATATAATTACTTTGTCTTTATAGGCAATCAGGTCAATCTCAGCTTTGCCATGACACCAGTTCTCGTCCATTATCTCGTAACCTTGCTGCTCCAGATACAACTTAGCCATTAATTCGCCTTTGCGGCCAAGATCGTTGTGAAGAGCCATTACTTTAATATCACCGAGCCCAAATAATCAGATATAGATTTCTCCACCTTTTTCATCCGCATATACTGACTCAACAAAATATCCTGCTCCTCGGCTGTTTCGGCAACCTGCAGTTCCTTACGCAAGTTCTCTAACAGTTTGCCCACCTTGTGCATCTTTAAATGAAAGATAGCGCCCAAAATGGTGGCCTTCATGTTAGCCTGTTCATCGGGAACGGTTATGCGGTGCATCTCGTACCAGTTATCGCTTAACGTATATTTAGTGGCAATTAGTGTAACAGTAAGGTCAACAATGTCTTTATCAGGGTAATGGATAAAAAATTGCTCTTCGGGCAATACCCCATTCTCCACCTCTTTGCTGTACAGCTCAACAAAGGTTTTGCATGCCGGTTGCTCAAATTCAACATCGTTAAGTTCTGCAATCATAAACGGACCGATATACGTATTGGCAATGCCATCCCAGTCTATTACCTTGTTGCCGTACAATAATAGCAGGCGGATAATCTCTTTTTCCTGGGTAGCTTCGTCCTCGCGTTTTTCTTCAACAGCAGGCTCCGCCCAAAGGTCTTCCGGCGGGTTTGCTTCGCGATGTGTTTGCTGCTGCTGACCATCTTTCTTTGCCTTAGCCTGGCGCATTTTATTCAGCTCCGATAGCAGCGCCCGCTCATCTATTTGTAATATGTGGCTGCACTCCTTTATAAATACCGATGCCTTGATAGAATCGGGTATTTTGGCAATGCTCTCAACTATATCCCTTATTACTTCTGATTTCTTTATCGGATCATTACCCGCCTCTTTTAACAGCAGGTTAGTTTTATAAAGAATGAAATCCTTTTTATTATCCTCAATGTGTTTCTTAAAGCCCGCAGTACCTACCAGGCGCACATACGAATCCGGGTCGTGGCCATCAGGGAAGAGAACTACTTTAACGTTCAGCCCCTCTTCTAATATCATATCCAGGCCACGCAATGAAGCTTTTATACCCGCGGCATCGCCATCATATAAAATGGTGATATTTTTAGTAAGACGACCGATAAGCCGGATTTGTTCAACTGTTAGCGAGGTACCCGATGAAGCCACCACATTCTCTATCCCTGCCTGATGCACCGATATGACGTCGGCGTAACCCTCTACCAGATAACAGTTATCCTCTTCGCGGATTGATTTTTTGGCGAAGTAAAGTCCGTATAAAACGCTTGATTTATGGTAGATCTCCGACTCGGGCGAGTTAACGTATTTGGGGACGTTCTTATCCGTTTTGAGGGTACGCCCCCCAAAGGCAATAACGCGCCCTGTAAAACTATGTATCGGGAACATTACCCTGCCACGATAACGGTCGTAAAGGTTGCCGTTATCCCTTTTTACAGAAAGTCCGCTTTCAACCAAAAACTCCGGTAGATAGCCTTCCTTTATGGCTTGGCCGGTAAAGGCTTCCCATTGGTCGGGCGAATAGCCTAACTCAAATTTATTTATAGTTTCGGTACTAAAACCACGCTCTTTAAAATAACTCAGGCCAATGCTTTGGCCCTCATCGGTATCCTTTAAACTTTCGTGGAAGAACTTAGCGGCATAGCCCGATACGATCATCAGGCTCTCGCGGCGGTTGTCGGCCTCCCTGTCTTCCGGTGCTTCATTGGTTTCTTCTACCTCGATACTGTACTTTTTTGCCAGCCATTTTAATGCTTCGGGATAAGTAAACTTCTCCAGCTCCATTAAAAAAGTAACGGCGCTGCCACCTTTGCCTGACGAGAAGTCTTTAAAGATGCCCTTAGCGGGCGATACCGTAAATGATGGGGTGCGTTCATTAGCGAATGGCGAAAGCCCGACATAATTAGCGCCCCGCTTTTTTAAGGACACAAATTCACCTATCACCTCCACAATGTCGGTGGCTTCCATAATACGGTCTACGGTGGATTTTAATATCATGCCTTAAAATGCAAATGTAGTGGAAATGGAGTATCACCTAAACTTTCTACACTGGTAAATTACTAATTATTTAACAGCCTGTGGTTTTAAAAATGTAATTGCAATTCCGGCCAGTACGACGATGCTGCCAACAATTTCGTGCGTGCTTAAAATCTCGTTTAAAAGTATGGCGGCAAGTACCGCAGCCACTACCGTTTGGCTTAATAGTGTAATAGATACTGTGGTAGATTCTATAAAGCGAATGGAGTGGTTGATAGCCAGCCAGCCCAGCAGCTGACAAATTATACCCATGCCTGCGAAGTATAACCAGTCGGCGGCAGGATAACTAATCAAGGTATCGTTATTTATCAAGCAAATTATAAACAGCAACACCAGCGCCGCCAGCATGTTGTAAAACATAAAGGTAATGGTGCCCATACGTTGCAATATGTCTTTTGTAATAAGAATATAAATGGCGTACAGCATACTTGCCACAACCGCGAACAGAAAGCCCAAGCCAAATTGCAGGTGCAATACATCGCGCAGGCCCACCAATATAAGCATACCCGCTATCGCTACACCCGTACCTATCCAGAATGCTTTTTCTACCTTTTTACGAAACAGGAAGTAGCTTATTAAACCCACCCACAAGGGTGCCAGGTTAGCCAGCAGCGTTGAAACTGTCGCGCTTATCATTTTAAGCGATAGGTTCCAAAGGCTTATATCAGCGGCAAAAACCAATCCGCCAATTAAGGCAAGTACCAAGTCCTTGCGTTTTACCTTTAAGTTTTGTTTGATAAGGCAATACGGCGCTAAAAAGATCAATCCAAAAAATATGCGGTAAAAAGCGCATACCACAGGCGATGCATCCGCCAGCTTTACAAATATGGGCGAAAGCGAAATGCAGAGAATACCGAGCGCCAGGCTTAATTTTGGATTCATAGGTTTGCAAACTTAGCTATTAAAAATTGTAGGGCAGTAATTTGAATACCCAAATAAAACCGTAAATTGTTGCACCTTAGCTTTACACACTTATATATGAAAAAGTATATTTTCCTGATTCTGTTTCTGGTTTTGGCCGGAGTTTTTTCTTGCGGTAAAAGCTGCGGTTGCTATTTACCAAAGCCCCAACCAGATATAAGAGGAAAAATAAATAATGCCACCTGGGAGCCCTTACTGACGGATACCGTAAAAACCGATTCTGTAACTATGTGGGGCAAACGCAGTTGGGATGAGCTTAAAGTGAAATTTAAAATAGACCCAACCAGTACAGCAACCGATTTATTTGTAGACAAATACGATGCAACTTATACTGTATCGCCGCAAAGCGAAAAAGGGCGATGGATTTACCGCTTAGATAATTCATCATCAGCAAATAAGATCAAAATTTCCTACAGACAGGCCGATAATTTTTTAGAAGGACAGCTCAACTTAACGTTTAAACTCACCACCCCTACCGGAAACATGGCCTTTGACACTTCCCGAATTTATTTTACAAGTACACGTTTCATGGTGAGATTACGTAAATAATCTTAATTTTGCGACTCTTTAATTTTTACAAATGAGTCAACGGATCAAGATCAAAGCTTTATTAGCAAGCACACAAACGGGTATAGATGTTACGGTAAAAGGATGGGTACGCACCTTCCGTAATAATCAGTTCATTGCTTTGAATGATGGCTCTACAAACAGTAATATCCAGATAGTAGTCGATTTTGAAAACACCGATGCGGCATTGTTAAAACGTATAACCACCGGCGCGGCTATAAGCGTTGTGGGTGAGTTAGTTGCATCGTTAGGCAAGGGCCAGAGCGTTGAGGTAAAGGCAAAATCAATAGAA
Organism: uncultured Mucilaginibacter sp.; assembly: GCA_965650195.1. Taxonomy (GTDB): domain Bacteria; phylum Bacteroidota; class Bacteroidia; order Sphingobacteriales; family Sphingobacteriaceae; genus Mucilaginibacter. The sequence continues at coordinate 5,548 of CBFGNU010000026.1, forward strand.
ATTTTAGGCGATAGCGACCCGGAGAAATACCCACTACAGCCTAAAAAACACAGCCTGGAGTTTTTACGCGAGATTGCGCACCTGCGTTTCCGTACCAATACTTTTGGGGCGATATTCCGTGTGCGTAACGGCCTTGCATTTGCGGTACACCAGTTTTTTCAGGAGCGCGGGTTTGTTTATTTGCATACGCCTATCATCACTGCAAGTGATGCGGAAGGCGCAGGTGAGACTTTTCACGTAACTAACTTTGATATAGCTAACCCGCCCAAAACAGATACCGGCGAGATAGATTACAAGCAAGATTTTTTTGGTCGCGCTACTAACCTTACGGTGTCGGGCCAGTTAGAGGGTGAGTTGGGTGCTATGGCCTTGAGTGATATTTACACCTTCGGACCAACTTTCCGTGCTGAAAATTCTAACACTACACGCCACCTTGCTGAGTTTTGGATGATAGAGCCGGAAATGGCGTTTTATGATATTGTTGACAACATGGACCTTGCCGAGGCCATGCTGAAATATGTTATTAAATATGCTTTGGATAACAACAAAGAGGACATAGAATTTTTAACCCAACGTTTAACCGAGGAGGAAAAACAAAAGCCGCAGAACGAACGCTCGGAAATGACTTTGTTAGACAAGCTGCAGTTTTGTTTGGACAACGATTTTGAGCGTTTGACTTACACCGAGGCCATTGAAATACTAAGAGAATCAACCCCCAACAAGAAGAAGAAATTCCAATACCAGATTGAAGGCTGGGGTACCGATCTGCAATCAGAACATGAGCGTTATTTGGTTGAGAAACACTTTAAAAAGCCGGTTATCTTAACAGACTATCCTAAAGAAATAAAATCTTTCTACATGCGCCAAAACGACGACGGTAAGACCGTTGCCGCTATGGACATACTTTTCCCGGGCATTGGCGAGATCATCGGAGGATCGCAGCGTGAGGAGCGTTTGGATAAACTGGAGCAGCGTATGGATGAGATAGGCATACCTAAGGATGAACTTTGGTGGTATCTGGATACCCGCCGCTTTGGTGCTTGTCCGCATGCAGGTTTTGGTTTGGGCTTTGAGCGTTTAGTGCTGTTTGTTACCGGCATGGGCAACATAAGGGATGTGATCCCTTTCCCGAGGTTCCCTAAGAACGCGGAGTTTTAATCAACTTGTCATTGCGAGGCACGAAGCAATCGCACGCGGCAAAGTTCGCGATTGCCACGCTATCGCTCGCAATGACATATTTATAAATCGATGCCCACAATAGAACTCAACACCCACATCAACGCCCCTGTAAAACGGTGTTTTGATCTGTCGCGGAGTATTGATCTGCATTTGATATCAACCAAACACACCGGCGAGCAAGCCATTGCCGGTAGAACCAGCGGATTTATTGAATTAGACGAAACCGTTACCTGGCGGGCAAAGCATTTCTTTATCTGGCAAAATCTCACCACCAAAATAACTGAGTTCAATTCACCGCATTTTTTTGTTGATGAAATGGTAAGCGGTGCTTTTAAAAGCTTCAGGCATGAGCATTACTTTTTTGAAGTAGATGGAGGTACTTTAATGCGGGACGTATTTGTGTTTGAATCGCCATATGGAGTATTGGGAAAGCTGTTTAACATCATCACATTAAAGGCCTATATGACGAGTTTGTTAACGCAGCGGAATGGGGTGATTAAGCAGGTGGCGGAGCATGAACTACACTGATTTTGTAATCGAAGACGCGCTACTTAAGCATTTAGTTCGCCTGTTGCTGCATGCCTTTCATTCGATAAACCGGGTGCATATTTTCTTCCGTTCAAAAATTTACCGATAAAGGTATTTCTTACCATAAAGTTATACAAGATTAATACCACAATTAATGTCCCCGGAAGAACTACCAGAAATTTGAAAATAGGATTTATATCAAAGTTGATCAACAGGGCCTGGAAAAACATCACTATTGGTAAATGCACCAAATATATCCAGTATGAAGCCTCGGATATATAACGTGCAACGGGGGAATAGGCGTTAAAAAAACGTAAAAACAAACCTATTATCCCAAATACCGAAAACCATATAGAAAGAGCCTTTATTGCCGCGAATATGTATAAACCGGAGGTTTTTTCGATATTGGGTCGCACCCTAAAGATGGTATAGTGCACAAAAAATAATATCGTGCCAATAACGACGAAAAGCCAATCATCTTTTTGGAATCTCTCAAGATGTTTTTTTTGATGGTATAACAACCAGCCAAATGCAAAAAACAAGGCAAATTGCAAAAATGTCCAGCTAACAAAAGAGAACCATATATAAGAAGAAATAAAACCTTTTCGTTGTACACAGAATATCAGATAAGTAATAACAGCAAATAAAACCGGCGCTAACCTAAACCGGAGAATTACTTCAAAGCCTGCGCTGGTTTTGGGGGTTATGCGGTACGATATTTTTCTGCAAAGCAGGGCAATTCCCCAGCCGCCAATGCAAAAAAAGCACAGAAAATACAAAAACCAAAGGTGCATTGTGCTACCATTTTTCCAGGGGAACGCTTTAAAACCTTCTATCAAGGCCCAAAATGTATTTGCTTTGCCGGCGGCTGTTAAATTAAAATAATTAACAGCTGTAAACACTATCGGGCCTAATATCATCAGCCCTGCTATGAAGGGTAGACCTATTCGTTTTAAACGATTTACTATCATCTTTTCAGGGCCCTTTTCAATAAAAAGCATTGCCGCCAAAAAACCCGATACTACAAAAAATACCGGCATTGCAAATGAATGGCAAAACGCTACCAAAAAATCAAATAATTCATTTACGTTACGCGGGTCTTTAATTGGCCAGAGACTGCCAAAATTGCTAACGGTATAGGTAAGAGAAGAGTGAATAACAACTACCAGCAGCATCATAGTTGCCCTCAGCGTATCCAGTGCATAGATACGGTTTGTTGTTTGCATGGCTTAATTGTAAATAATTAGCGTTAGTTTTATACTTCTTTTACAAACAAATGTAAATAATATTTAACAGGTAGAATGCTGCTAAGTAAAGACCATTCTGCACGACCGGCAATAGTAATACCCGTTTTAAATTTACATTTGATGCTTTTAGCATTATCTTTATTGTTCAGTATGCAATTATTCTCTTCAATAGCAAATGCAGTAAAGGAGTTAACAATATTCTTTGATAGGAATATTGAGTATGTAACATTTGCCGTTTTCCATTATATATTAATTGCCGGAGCATTTTACCTATTTTTTTATGCCTGGAACAAAAAATTCTTTTGGCACATCAAAATTCAACAGCGCTATGCTAAAAACAAAGATGTTATCCGTGATATAAAGTATTCCTTTTCAACCATCATTATTTTTTTCGCCGTTACCCTTTTGGTAGTTTGGGCAAATGAGCAAGGTTATACCCTTATTTACGCACCCGCTAATAAATATGGATATACCTGGTGTTATTTAAATGTATGGATTATGATTATTATGCACGATGCTTATTTTTATTGGACTCATCGGTTTTTACATTGGAAACCAATTTTCAACCGGGTGCACAAAACACACCATTTATCGCGCAACCCAACTCCCTTTTCAGCTTATGCTTTTCACCCATTCGAAGCTATTATCAATGCAGGCATTATTCCACTTATCGCTTTTACTATACCCAGCCATATATCTGCAATCAAAAGTTTTGCTATTGTTCAGTTAATACTAAATGTTTATGGTCATCTTGGTTATGAATTATATCCCAAATGGATTATTAAAAACTGGTTAACTAAGTTTAGCAATACATCTACTCATCACAATTTGCACCACCAGTTTGTAAAATCAAATTATGGCTTGTATTTTAACTTTTGGGATTGGGTTATGAAAACCAACCATGCAAAATATGAAGAATATTTTGATGAAGTTAGCGGGAGAAGCAAAAAAAGTGAGGTTGTTTTAAGTGAGGTAATTGAGTAAGAGAAAGATGAGGTAATAACTAAAAATACGCGATAAGTTCTCAACTCTTCCCCGCAATAACCTCTATTAATCCTACTTATACTCCTTCTGCGTAATCAAAAAGCTAGCCCGCTCCTCTTTATGCAGTGGCACATCCCAGTTGCCCTGGTAGCTTATTTTAGCGGGTAGCAGCTTATCGCGGAAAGGGATCAGCTCAATGTTCATCTTCACATCAAAATCAAAAAGCAGGTTGTGGTATCGCATGTCCACAAAACGGCCGAGTATTGTAAAATCGCGCACGTCAAATATAGTGGTGAGTTCGTTTATCATTACATCGTTATCTGCAATGCTGGGCTTGCGGATAACCTTAAAACGGTAAACAGGGATGGAGTCTAAATATGTACCGCGCGAAAACTGGTAGAAATAATACTGCCGCATGTCCTTACCGAATATCTCTGTCTTTTTACTCAGGAAAGGTATGCCGCTTATCTTGCGCCCCGGCTGAAAGATGAGCATCTTCAACTTATCTTTATACGAGCCATTTTTACCGTCTGAAGGTGGCAGCGATTCACCCGCAGTAAAATCAGATTTATAGGCGTTATCAAAAATGTAATCAAACATTTCTAAGGTGTACAGATCATACTTGCCATTCTTTTTGTACAATTTGCCTTTGTCTTGCTTTACAAGGTATTCAACTTTAGGTTTATTACCCGTCATGGTGCGGCGCACCTTGCGGTAGATCTCGCCTTCAATTTTATTCTTCTTATCGTAAGTATAAAGATGATTTTCGGCTACAAAGCTGTACCGTTTCATATCGCGGAAGGCTTTATAAAAACCAGTATCTGCAACTACGGCATCAATAAAATCCTGCTCTGTAAGTTTATGAGATTTGATGTTGACTACCGCCGTATCAATAACAATAGTCAGCGTAGTATCGGGATTATAACGTTGCGCTTTTGAGCTAAAAGCTGAAAGCAAAAAGACGAAAGCTAAAAGAAATTTTAGCCATGATCTATCAACCATGAACCATGAACCCACCATTAATTACCTAATTGTTTTACGGCAAGATATGCCATCAGGCCAACACTTGTCTCTAAAGCTGTTTCTTCCACATCAAAAGTTGGGGTATGTACTGATGAGGTAATACCACGGCTTTCGTTACGTGTGCCTAAGCGGTAAAAACAAGAATCAGCCACCTGCGAGTAGTAAGCAAAATCTTCCGCTGCCATCCAGATATCCAGATCAAGCACATTCTCTTTGCCTAAATAATCTTCAGCATGACTGCGGACGTTTTCGGTTAGAACCGGCTCGTTTATCAGGTAAGGGTATCCCTTAACTATATTAAAATCAACGGTGCCGCCCATGCTTTCCACAAGCCCCTCGGCCATTTTTTTCATTTTAATGTGAGCCTCTTTCCGCCATTCCTCGTCCATTGTGCGGAAAGTACCTTCCAGGTAAACTTCGTTGGGTATTACATTAGTAGCGCCATTGGCAATAACTTTTCCGAAGGAAAGCACACAAGGGCTTTTAGGATCTGAAAATCTGCTAACAATTTGCTGCAATGCCGTAAGCATGTGGGCCGTGATAATTACAGGGTCAATATTTTGTTGTGGCTGTGCGCCGTGACCGCCTTTGCCCTTAACAGTAACATACAATTCATCCGTAGAAGCCATGTACTTACCCGCACGGAAACCTACCTTACCGGCATCAATCAACGGCATTACGTGCTGACCAATAACTGCCGATGGCTTGGGGTTTTCCAACACACCTTCTTTTATCATCAGGCTTGCGCCGCCGGGAAGTTTTTCTTCTGCCGGTTGGAAGATTAGTTTAATGGTGCCACCAAACTCGCTTTTTAATTCAGTTAATATAGATGCTACACCTAACAATGATGACGTATGCACATCGTGCCCGCAAGCGTGCATCACCCCAACGTTTTGTGATTTGTAAGGAACATCATTAACCTCAGTAATAGGCAAAGCGTCCATATCTGCGCGTAGCGCAATTACTTTATCAGATGGTTTTTCGCCTTTTAACAGTGCTACTAAACCATTGTCAGCCATGCGCTCATAAGTAAGACCAAGACTATTTAAATGCTTTGCAACAAAAGCAGAGGTTTCCACCTCGTGAAAAGATAATTCGGGATGACTATGTAAATGCCGGCGATTGGCCACTACATCGTCAAAAATATTCTTTGCTATTTGCTGTATCTTTTCCTTGATCATTGTATCTCTGCTTTTGGCGGATTAATTCTTGCTGCTGTTATAAAAAGGCCTGTATATCTTCCCCTCATATCCTGCGCTTGTTTCTCGGCTTCAAGGAGTGTTCTAAAATCGCCTACATGTACTTTAAAGTCGGGCGTTTTGTAGGATATATAAGTACGCACGCCCGGGTATTCTTCCTGGAAGCGCGACTGTATATTATATGCATCCCTGCGGCTTGCACCGCTAAAAATTTGTATACGGTAACCTTGCGTTGAAAACCTGGAACCGCCCCCTCCCGCTTTAACGCTTTTAAGTCCGTTGCGGTGTGCAATTAAACTATCAATACGCGCATCTTTAAAAACCTTAACAGTGCCTCGTGTTTGCGCAACACAAAATGCCGGTATAAAAATACATATAAATAAAAAGCATCTGATCATAAGGCTAAAATTTGCTTTATAAACAGATGCTTATTCATTTTGTTATTCTTAATATCAGCGCCCTCTAAATCTCCCCCTAAAGTGGGAGACTTTAAATTGCACACTGTTAATAGTCCTCCCCTTCAGGGGAGGGTTGGGTGGGGCTTACGCCATACCTACTCCGTGGCAGTTTTTATATTTCTTTCCGCTTCCGCAAGGGCATGGATCATTCCTGCCAATTTTTTGATCAACCCTAACAGGCGATGCTTTTTGCATTTCGCGCAGGTCGTCAGGCAATCCACCGCCATCGCCCTCTCCTACCAATTCAGGTTTTGAGGTGCGCATTTTACGCATGTCTGTTTTAGGCTGTGGCTTTGCTTCCTGCACCTGGTCAGGCGCTTGCTGCGTAGCTATACCTCCCCTGAAAAGGAAACTTACTATCTCTTTATTTACCGTTGCCAACATCTGGCGGAACAGTTGGAAAGCTTCAAACTTGTAAACTAATAAAGGATCCTTTTGCTCGTAAACGGCATTCTGTACAGATTGCTTCAACTCGTCCATTTCGCGCAGGTGTTCTTTCCAGGCATCATCTATCAGGAACAGGGTAACATTCTTTTCAAATGATTTTACCACTTCAACGCCATGGTTATCCACCGCTTTTTTAAGCGGAACGGCTACCTGTAAACCATGCACACCATCAGAAAACGGCACTACAATGTTCTCAATAATATTGCCGCGCGATTCAAACACATCTTTTAAAACAGGATAAGCCTGCTCAGCAATTGCGTCCGATTTGCGTTTATAAAAATCAGTAACTTCTTCAAATACGGTATCTACCAATTTATTTACAGCCGTTCCGGTAAAGTCATCTTGGCTTATCTCTGTATCAACAGAGAACAAACGGATCAGCTCTAAAGTAAAGCCTTCGTAATTGTTTTGCTCTTTATATTCTGTAACCACATCCTCAACCACATCAAAAACGGTATTGCTCAAATCAACGTCCAAACGTTCGCCAAACAAAGCATTTTTACGCTTGGTGTAAACAACAGTACGTTGCGAGTTCATCACATCATCATACTCCAACAAGCGTTTACGTATACCAAAGTTGTTTTCTTCTACTTTTTTCTGCGCACGCTCTATTGAGTTAGAGATCATGGAGTGTTGAATCACTTCGCCCTCTTCAATACCCATGCGTACCATCAGGTTAGAGATCCGCTCTGATCAGAATAAACGCATCAGGTTATCCTCTAACGATACAAAGAATTGAGATGAACCCGGGTCACCCTGACGACCGGCACGACCACGCAGCTGTCTGTCAACACGGCGCGACTCATGGCGCTCTGTACCCACAATGGCTAAACCGCCTGCTTCCTTAACACCCTCGCCTAATTTTATATCCGTACCACGACCAGCCATGTTAGTAGCTATTGTTACAGTACCCGCTTTACCGGCTTCCGCAACTACGTCAGCCTCTTTTTGGTGCATTTTGGCGTTTAATACATTATGTTTAATGCCACGTAGCTTAAGCATACGGCTCAACAACTCTGATATTTCAACCGATGTTGTACCTACCAGCACCGGGCGTCCTTCGGTAGTTAATTTAACTATCTCATCGGCAACTGCATTATACTTTTCGCGAACAGTTCTGTAAACCAGATCCTGCAGGTCAGTACGGCTGGTTGGGGTATTGGTTGGTATCTCTACCACATCCAGTTTGTAGATCTGCCAAAACTCACCTGCTTCGGTAACAGCAGTACCAGTCATACCGCAAAGTTTGTGGTACATCCTGAAATAATTTTGCAAGGTGATGGTGGCAAAGGTTTGGCTGGCATCTTCTACCTTAACGTTCTCTTTCGCTTCGATAGCCTGGTGTAAACCATCAGAATAGCGACGGCCATCCAGCACACGGCCGGTTTGCTCATCAACTATCTTTACTTTGCCTTCGTCCAAAATGTACTCAGTATCTCTTTCAAACAAGGTATAAGCTTTCAGTAATTGGTTTACCGAGTGGATACGATCAGACTTGATAGAGAAATCGCGCATTAACGCGTCCTTTGTCGCCAGTTTCTCTTCGGCAGAAAGGCTTGATTTTTCAATCTCAGCTATTTCCGTACCTACGTCGGGCATTATAAAGAAGCCGGGATCTTCGCCCGAGGCTGTGATCAGTTCAATACCTTTTTCGGTCAACTCTACCTGGTTGTTCTTTTCATCAATAACAAAAAACAGTTCAGCATCAGCTTTAGGCATTTCCTTATTCTGATCCTGCATGTAATAACCTTCCGTTTTTTGCAATAAACTGCGGTTACCGCCCTCGCTTAAAAATTTTATTAAAGCTTTGTTTTTAGGCAAACCGCGGTGCGCACGTAATAAAGCTAAACCACCACCTTCAACACCTGTATCACCTGCGGTAATTGCTTTTTTCGCTTCGTTTAAAACGCCTGTAATGTAATTACGCTGTGCGTTTACCAAACGCTCAATGCGTGGTTTTAATTCGTAAAATTCGTGCTCATCGCCACGTGGTATAGGGCCTGATATGATCAAAGGGGTACGGGCATCATCAATTAAAACCGAGTCAACCTCATCTACCATTGCATAATGCAATTTGCGTTGCACCAATTCTTCAGGGCTGCGTGTCATATTGTCACGCAGGTAGTCAAAACCAAACTCATTATTGGTACCAAAAGTAATATCAGCTAAATAAGCTTTACGGCGTGCCTCGCCATTAGGTTCGTGTTTATCAATACAATCAACTGATAAACCGTGGAACTCATACAATGGGCCCATCCACTCCGAGTCACGACGTGCCAGATAGTCATTCACGGTTACAATATGCACACCCTGACCGGCAAGCGCGTTCAGATAAGCAGGCAAAGTAGCCACCAAAGTTTTACCCTCGCCCGTTGCCATTTCAGATATTTTACCTTGATGCAATACAACACCACCAATTAACTGCACATCATAATGTACCATGTTCCAGGTAACTTCATTACCGGCAGCCAGCCATTTATTATGGTGAATAGCCTTATCACCTTTAATTATAACGTTTTGTTTCCGGCCGGCCAGATCGCGGTCAAAATCAGTAGCGGTAACCTCAAGTGTTTCGTTATCTTTAAGCCTGCGGGCAGTTTCTTTAACCACTGCAAACGCTTCCGGAAGAATATTCATCAATATCACTTCCAGTTCTTTATCCCTGTCTTTCTGCAGTTTATCTAACTGGGTGTATAGCTCTACTTTCTCGCTAACGTCCAGATCAAGGTTTTCTTCTGTGCGGGTTTTTATCTCCTGTATTTCTTCATCTATTTTAATAAGACCTTGTTTTATGGTTTCTTTAAAATATATGGTTTTGGCACGTAGCTCGTCGTTACTTAACTGATCAAGCTTGGCAAACTCAGCCTTTATTTTCTCTACTATAGGCGCAATAGCTTTTACGTCCCGTTCTGATTTGCTTCCGAAAAGCTTACTAATAAAATCTAACATAATATTTGGTTGTTGCAGCAGCTAACTCAATAACTGCGCCATTGGTAATCTAAAAGTCATTATGGCAGGCAAAGATAAAATTAATGTGCAGATGTGCGAATATGCTGATGCTAATGATGTGCAAATATGCATATGCGAGGATGTGCAGATGTTTGTTAATTCTGATATCAATGCTGAGCTGTAAAATAGTAATTATGAACTGAACGATAACGATATTTTGCAAAATTTCTTATTTGCCCATCTGCATATCTGCACATCCGCATATCTGCACATCAAAAAATTATATCTTTGCCGCATGAATATCCTGATCATCGGCTCTGGCGGTCGCGAAAGCGCTTTCGCCTGGAAGCTATCACAAAGCCCGCAGTGCAGCCAAATATTTATTGCTCCCGGTAACGCCGGCACAGGGCAATATGGCACTAATGTTAATATTGCCGTTACTGATTTTGAGGGTCATAAGCAATTTGTTTTAGCTAACGCGATAGATATGGTTTTGGTTGGCCCCGAAGAACCTTTGGTTAAGGGCATACACGATTTCTTTTTGGCTGATGAACAGATAAAGCATATCCCGGTAATTGGCCCGCAAAGCCAGGGTGCGCAGCTAGAGGGCAGTAAAGATTTCTCCAAACTGTTTATGACGCGGCACAACATACCCGCGGCGGCATCGCAAACTTTTACTAAAGATACCCTGCAACAAGGACTGGAATATGTTGCTACCATTGGCCTGCCGGTTGTTTTAAAGGCAGATGGCTTGGCTGCCGGTAAGGGTGTATTAATATGCCTTACCGTTGAAGAAGCGCAGTTAGAATTAATTGAAATGCTTAGTAATGCTAAGTTTGGTGCTGCAAGCGCCAAGGTAGTGGTTGAGCAGTTTTTACGCGGAATAGAACTCTCTGTTTTTGTGCTGACCGATGGCAACAACTATAAAATTTTACCATCAGCCAAAGATTATAAACGCATTGGCGAAGGGGATACCGGTTTAAATACGGGTGGCATGGGCTCAGTTTCGCCGGTACCATTTGCTGATGAGGCGTTTATTAAAAAGGTAGAGGACCGGGTTATCATTCCTACTATTGAAGGTTTGAAGAAAGACAACATCTCTTATAAAGGCTTTATTTTTATTGGCCTGATGAATTGCGACGGCGACCCCTACATGATAGAATACAACTGCCGCATGGGCGACCCGGAAACTGAAAGTGTTTTACCACGTATCGAAACCGACTTTGTTGAACTATTAAAAGGTGTTGCAGAGGTTAATCTGCACGAAAAGGAGTTAATCATATCCAATAAAATTGCAGCAACCGTTGTTTGCGTAGCAGGCGGCTACCCAGGCGAGTACCTGAAGAATAAAGTAATATCAGGCATTGACAATGTTCGCGGATCGCATGTATTTCATGCCGGAACATCTTTGAATGCAGATGGCGAAGTTATAAGTACCGGCGGCCGTGTACTGGCTATTACTTCTTTACAGGATAACTTGTTTGATGCCTTACAACAAGCCACTGCCGACGCCAGCCGGATCTATTACGATGGTGTTTATTTTAGGAAAGATATAGGGTTTGATCTGATATAGCAACACCGCTATAAAAAAGTAAAGCCCCTGCTAACCAGGGGCTTTACTTTTTTACAGGCCAAAGCCATATGCCACGCGCAAACCAATTACACCATCGCTATAATGGTTTCCGCTAAAGTTTTCGAAACGGGCACCTATATCCCATTTCTTTGTAGCATAACCTATGCCCGGCGACCATAAAAAGTGAGCCTTTCCTCCTCCTTCGGCCACCTCAAACGATGCACCAGCCTCTCCTGCCAAGTAAAAGTTACCACCTACAAAATATTTAAAACCCACTTTAACCGGGATAATGTCTGATTTGTATTTGGCAGTAAAACCCGGGAAGGTGCCACTTGCGGGGTAAGTAACCGTCTTGGGGAAAAAATGATAAATACCGCTGGTGAAGGTTAAGGCGAATTTATCAGACACGCCATACTGTAATCTTGGAGTTAACCCTAATCCGAAATTTGCAACGTCGGCAGTATTACCCACCGGCAATAAGCCATCTACGCCGATGCCAAAGCGAAATTTGCTTGGTGGTACTGATTGTGCATTAACATTGCTGCTCACAAACAATGTTAACGCCACTAAAATTGTACTGAGTAGTTTTGATGTTTTGGTTTTCATGATATTTAGTTTTTGTTAAATAAAAAAACTAAACGGCGACTGCGATTTTTATGTATTGCAGTTTGTGTTAAGAAATGTTAAATGTAAAAACAGCTATTCCCGTGTAGCATTACATTACACCAAGGCGTAATAACATTTTGATTACTGTTATATAACTATTAATTTAGGTGAATCTAACTCAAGCCTAAATGAAACCTCTTTATCTTATTGCAATAGTCTTTTTATTAGCCGGATGCAATTTTAACACTATTGAAATTACGGGCACGGCACCGGGGATGAATGGAGGTGTTGTAACTATTACCGGCTTATCCGGCAAAACGTACTTTAAAGAGATCATCAAATCGGATAAGTTTTTAATTCCACGGCAACCGTTTCCTGCATATGGATACTTTACCTTGTCGGTATTGTCGGGGGACATTTCCCGCGATTACGAGATCTACCTGGAAACAGGCAAATACGCTATTGAAATCCCCAAAAATGAGGGACAATATCTAAAAGTTAAAACCGACTCAAAAACTCAAAACAGCTTATCTGCTTATTATAATCTCGAAAACAGCGTCGCGGAAAAATTTCGTAAGGAAGATGGAGTTTGGAACGCTAAGTTAAAGGACCCCAAAACCAAGCTTTTATCAGAAGCTGAATATAACGTCATAGTAGATCATATTGCGGCAGGGCGCAGACGGGCGCAAGGTTTAACAATAGTCACAATAGATATGTTTATTAATAAATATTCTGAAAATGGCATCATACCCCATATCATCACCAATATAGATTACAAGGCCAACCCTGAGCCCTATTATATGCTTTACAAAAAATTAAGCCCCGAAGCGCAAAACAGCAAGGAAGGAAAGCTGCTTGGCCGGGAGTTGCAGCAGCTGAGCAAGGATTAACCGCCATTGGTTGATAACAAATCCGTTACGTACTAATAATTACATTAGTAAGGGCCCTGTCTCGCTTTTTTTTTGCGCTTCGTTTTGTACGTTTGCTTAATCGATTGCGTAATCAATAAAACAATAACCCATTATACTAAAAATTAACATGAACAAAAAACACAAACTCTTTTTGCCGGCTATGGCTTTTGTAGTTTTATCAGTACTACAAATAAGTGCCATAAGCGCTTTCGCGCAAGGGCCAGGTCCGGGTGGACCGGGCGCAGGTGGACCTGGCGGACCAGGTGGATTTGGACGGGGCGCTGCTCTTCCCCCCATCCCACTGGCGGGCGATACCTCGCACAGCATAACCAGGTTCTTTACCCCATCAACCCCAATTAAAAAGGCACCTGATGCCAAGGGATTCATTCAGCGTTGGCTGGTGTTAGAGCCCGTTAAGAAAAGTGACAAAGGCAACAGCCAAATGAGCGAGGGCTACCTTAGAGAAAGCTTTGCTGCCAATAATTTTTCGCCGGATTTTAACGCCATCCCAAAAAATGGCGAAACGATAACAATAGGCAAACAGGACCTTAAATGGCGCGCGTTAGATAGCCGCGAGTTCAACTTTAATTTATATCATTTGAGCTACGCCACAAACACCACCCGCAACGGCGTGCTGTATTGGCTGGTTACCGTTATAAATTGCACCGAAGAGATCAAAAACGTGCGCCTATCGGCGGGTCCTAACTCAGCGGGTATGTTTTGGGTAAATGGCAAAGATGTATTGGTTGTACCCGGTGATAAGGATGTGATTGCTGATCTGGCTACATCGCCGCTTTTAACGCTTAAAAAGGGAAAGAACATTGTTCGCGCGGGTATAATGAACGGACAAGGTATGGCAAACTTCTGCCTTCGCTTTTTGGATGCAAACGGTGCGCCGGTAAAAAACTTTACCACCACTTACGAATAATCAGTTAGTCCATTTAAAACATCATTTGAAACAGATTTATAATGAAAAGAATTAAATTGATCGGTCTGACTGCATTTTTAGTCGCATCGATAACACAAAGCTCAACAGCACAAATAGGAAGACCCAACATCCACGACCCTTCAACCGTTGTTGAAGACAAGGGCAAATATTACTCATTCGGCACCGGCAGCGGCGGCATAATGTCTGACGATGGCTGGAAATGGACCGGCGGCGCTGTACGTCCCGGCGGCGGTGCGGCACCTGATGCCCTTAAAATTGGTGATCGTTTTTTGGTAGTATATGGCGCTACCGGCGGTGGCGGCAACCACAAAGGCATTATTTACAGCATGTGGAACAAAACATTAGATCCCAAATCGCCGGATTTTAAATATTCTGAGAAGGAAATAGTAGCTACATCTGATGGTTACGAAGATAATGACGCCATTGACCCCGGATTGATGCTTGATCCTAACACAGGTAAGCTGTGGTTGTCATACGGTACCTATTTCGGATTTATCCGCATGGTAGAGCTTGATCCTAAAACAGGCAAACGCGTGGCAGGCAACAAGCCCGTTAACGTGGCCATAGTTTGCGAAGCTTCGGCTTTAATGTATCACGATGGTTGGTATTATCTGTTCGGTACGCATGCTACCTGCTGCGCCGGCCCTAACTCTACCTACAACATTTTGGTTGGTCGCTCAAAAAACGTAACAGGTCCTTTTATGGATAACGTAGGCCGTAGCATGTTAGAAGGTGGCGGCAAAATGGTTGCCACAACCGAGGGCGACCTGATTGGCCCGGGCCACATCGGCACAATAAAACTGGAACCTGGTGTTCAAAAAATGTCGTTCCACTGGGAGGCAGACCTGCAACAGGGCGGCGCCAGCGTATTGGGTATACGCCCGATAGTTTGGAAAAACGGCTGGCCTGTTATGGGTCAGAACATTAAGGCCGGAAATTATGAGATCCAATCAGAACGCAGAGGTTTTGGCTTAGAGTTAACTGTTGATTTTATTGCTATGGCAACAGCAGGTCGTGGTTTTGGCGGCGGTGGCGGTGCTAATGCAGCACCTTTAAAACCGATGCCTCAGCAGGCACTGGCCGATGTTATAAAAGGCTGGCCAACCGGCGATATTACTACCCGCTTAAACGAATATATGTCTCGTCCGCACCAAAAGTGGACCATTACCCCGGCTCCTGATTCGAGCGGATATTTGGGTGCTCCGTATTACAAAATTGTAATTGCGGGTACCGAACGGGCATTGGCAGCATCGGCAGATGGGCGGGTAATAACCGTGCCTAAATATACCGGCACGGCCGATCAGCTATGGATGCTTGATCAGCTAACCGACGGCACATACCGCATAATGCCTAAGCAAGTACCCGGCTCAAAAGAAAAGTTAGCGCTGGTATCATTCGGCGATGCAACACCGGCATTGGCTAAGTTTGATCCTAACAGCGATAACTCTAAATGGAACTTTAAGGCGCTGCAATAGATTAGGTATTTCAACGATAATAAAAGGCTTTCCGGTTTCGGGAAGCCTTTTTCTGTTTCATCGCGTTTGAGGCGCGGCGGACATAAGAATTTTTTTGAAAATAAATTTGCGTAATCAAATGATTACATATAAGTTTGTGTAATCAAATGATTACATATGGCAGCAGAAGCTAGACGAGACGTATTCCAGGCAATATCCGATCCCACCCGCAGGCAGATCCTCGGCATGATAGCCTTTGAACCCATGAACTTAAACGCCATTGCCGATAAATTCGACATCAGCAGGCCGGCGATATCCAACCATATAAAAATTTTAACCCAGTGCGGCATGGTTGTAATTAAGCAGCAAGGCCGGGAACGATACTGCGAAGCCAAGCTTGACGGCTTAGGCGAAGTAGCTACCTGGATAGATCAGTACCGCCAGTTATGGATGGACAGGTTAGACTCTTTAGATAAATACATTAACAGCGTACAAAATAAAAATCAAGCAAAATGACAGATCAACCAAAACAAGGACTAAAAATAGTTCGGCATTTTAATGCCCCAAAACAAGTAGTATTTGAAGCCTTTGCCAATGCCGAGGCAATGGGCCAATGGTGGGGCCCGGCAGGCTCGGCTATAACCGTAAATGCCTTTGATTTTACGCCCGGCGGGAAGTTTCATTATAAAATGGAAGGCAACGGCCTTACCATGTGGGGCCTGTTTAAGTATGTTAACATAACCCCGCCCGATGCTATAGATTTTATCAGCTCGTTTTCTGACGAGGACGGAAACGTGTGCACATCGCCTTTCCCTATGGATTTTCCGTTGGAGATACTTAACAATATAACCTTAACCGAAGCAAACGGCAGAACAACGCTAACCTTGCAGGGTCATCCGGTTAACGCTACAGCAGCGCAGCAGGAAACCTATAACTCAATTACAGAAAATATGCAGCAAGGCTTTGCCGGCACGTTTGATCAATTAGAGCGTTACCTTGAAGCACTAAACAAGTAATAAGCTTTCAACCAACGGGCGCACGCTTATGGCGTGCGCCTTTTTATTTTATATAGCTATTGCCTTTCGTTATTTGCAAACGGCGCTAAATTATTTCTCAGACTAGCAGCATAATAGCCCGCAATGGGACGGATTACGGACAGTCAATTTTTTAACAAAAATATCGTTACGTTTACATATGAAAAAAATCACATTGTTTGTTAGCCGGGCCATGTTAGTTTATATGGCCGCTGTATTGGTTTGTTTTAGCCCTGCGCATGTTTTAGCCAACCACCGCGCTACAGTTGTTAAAAACATCGCGCCGCCAAAAGCCCAGCCATTTTGTAGCCTTACCCTTATAGATCACCGCGGCCATAGCACAAAGTTAAACACCAATGTTATGCACGCGTCTCATACAACTCTGACAGTTATTTTTAACAGCGGCGAAAAGCTGATCCTCAAATTTTCCCTGATCAGAGCCGGACATTTTTTTGCCGAATCTGCCCGGTCTAAAGAACCTCAGATCCTATTTTACCCTGCGCACAGCAGTCATCCGCTGCCTATGGTTGGAGCTGTTGTTATAAGCAGCATTAAGCCTTTAAGCGGTAATTTTAGCCATCTGATGAGTGATGATGACAATGTGCACCTTAACTTAGTATCAGGAACATTTAGTTTTTAGTATGGCATTCAGTTGGGGACAAACGGGCAGCGGGGAACACTGCTGACAGCAAGAGATCTTTTAAAAAAATTTAAATTTACTTATGAAAAAGATCAAATTGTTTGTTAGCAGGGCCATGTTAGTTTATATGGCCGCTGTATTGATTTGTTTTAGCCCTGCGCAAGTTTTAGCCAACCGCGGTGCTACAGCTATTAAAAACATCCCGCAGGCTAAAATTCAACCATTTTGTAAGCTTGTATATATTGACCACAATGGCCATAGTATAAGGTTAAGCACAAATGTCTGTCACGCCACTTTAAAAAGTTTTACATTTGTTTTTCGCACCGGCGAAAATCTCCGCTTCAACTTTACGACTCTCAGAGCAGGACATTTTGCTGCCCATTCCACAGATCTTCAGGTCATATTTTCTCATGACGTGGAACGGTATGATGTGCATATGGTTGGCGATGTCATTATTTCATCCGTTAAACCTTTATCGGGTAGTTTTAGCCACCTGGTTGGCGTTGATGATAAGCACCTTACATTAATTTCGGGAACATTTGGTATGTAGTGCGGCCATCTTTTTGGCATAGCACGAACAGCGGGGTTATACGCCGGATTTCTTATACTCATCAATCTGCGCGCCAACAGAATCGATATATTCTTGTGGGATCTTAACTGATGGGCCACCTGAAAAATACCAGCCGGTTGCTGATTTTTTCAAGTTGAAATATACATCATCAGCAGTGTTTTTATTGACGAACAAATATTCATCTTTTTCAACAGTAACCGGGCCTGCCAACACTGTGCCGTTAGGGGTATTGATATACGCTATGAATAATTGTCTTGGCATAATGGTAGATTATTGAATGCAAAATAGATAAATATTAAATGATTTACTATTAATATAACATTTTCTGGCGCGAGTATGCAGCATTGGCAAGTGCGGCGGGGTACTCGTGCCCCGCTTGCTTAGTAAACCATTGGATCGGCTAAAGCCACTTCAATTAATCCCGGTATTCCGCAATAATCTCTCGCGCTGCTGTACAAATAATCTTCGGCCCTTTCCACTACTCCCGCTACAACCGGGTTATTGTGGATATAATCCAATTTTTGATGTAGTATCTTTTGGTCAAACAACTCTATGGGATGATTGTCTTGTTGCCAT
>CBFGNU010000027.1:0-22266 GCA_965650195.1 uncultured Mucilaginibacter sp.
TATCTACGCTAAAGTTTGGCGGCTCGGTATATGCTGTTTTCATATACGCTCTAACCGCTTCTTTACCAATCAATGTTTGGTCGCCAACAAATTCCCATTCCACATCCTCTGTACAAAAATCTAAAAAGCCTTCGTTGTTGCCTTGAGTTACGAATGCATTTGCTTTTAACAGTATCTCTTTATTATCTAACTTCATATCAAAATAAGGATATTTGGCATAAAAAGTTTGTTCAAAATATTGCTTTAATGGAGATAAAAACAACGAACACCTACACGAAAGCAGAATTACAAGAAGCGCTAACAGCTATAAATTCAACAATTGGCAAGTGCGAAAAGGTTATGCCCAAATTGAAACCAAATTCAGCACAGCGAACATTACCATCCCGCAGAATTAAAGCATTGAACATATCAGCTCAATTGATAGAGCGGGAGCTGTCTGGTTTATAGTTAAAACTTGTTAAAGTTTGCGGCACTTAAAATATTTTGCGTTAAGATTGGTAAATGTTAAACCGGCCAATTGAAAAAAATCATTTTATCACTCTGTTTTATCTTACTGTTTGCTAAAGCTGATGCTCAAACTCAGCAGCAGATTGATAACCAGATAACCTTTACAAAACTATATGGCTATGTCAGGTATTTCCATCCAAGCGATGAGGCAGCGGGGATAGACTGGGATAAATTTGCCATTTATGGCGCCGGCGAGGTAAATAAATGTACTGACAGACAAGCCCTCAAAAAAACATTAACAGCACTATTTAACCCCATTGCGCCCACATTGCAAATTATCGATGATACCGAAAATGTAGTTTTTGCTCAACAGCAGCTGATACCGCCATCTTTAAGCGGCTATAAAACTATTGCATGGCAACATGTGGGCATAGGTACAATGAAATATAAGGAGAGTCAGTTTCAAAGTGCACGTACTAACCGCAGTGTTTTATATCAAAAATACGTTCAAACAGCGCTAACAGGCGAATCGATGTCTAACGGGATAGATGCAACACCCTATCAAAATAAACAATTTGTTTTAAAGGGCCGGGCTAAATTGCTAGCAGGACCGGGATTCGGCCACTTCTGGGCAAGTGTGGATAAAATGGATAAGACTGTAGGCTTTTTTGACAACAGTTTTAATAATCTCATTAAACAATCTGCGTGGATGGATTTCGAGATCAATGGAACAATAGATAGGGATGCAGAGCGACTAAGATTTGGCGTATTATTAGAGGGCGCGGGCGACCTTTGGGTAGACAATGTTAGTCTTTCTATAAAGGACGGCGACGTGTGGAAAGAACTCTATAATAACAACTTTAACACCCAAACCGCCGGCATTACGGTTACAGACCCTTTAAACCCCGCAAAGAAAACTACTTCCGAGATCTATACTTATGGCGTTATTGCAGACGCGAACTCATCTGCAGAAAAATGGGCCGAGATAAAAAGCACAGCAAAACATCCTCAAAAGCCTGCTGATATTTTTTCTAAAAGGCATACAAGTTTATTCAAAACCGTTCCAAAAGTTGGCGAGCATATCGACAAAAATATCGGCAGCGGCCTTAAAATAGTAATGCCGATTTCGCTTTATGGAGATAATAGCACCACCTACCCTGTTGCCGATCAGGCGAAATTAACAAGCCTGAAAAACAGTTTAGATCTGATTGGCACCAGTATTATCACTGCCGATAGTTTGAGTACCCGCCTTGCCGATATAGCCATTACATGGAATGTGTTTCAGCATTTTTTTCCTTATCTGGATGTTGTTAAAACCGATTGGCAACAAGATCTGAAAGATGCTCTGATAAGTGCAAACCTGGATAAAAGTGCCGATGATTTTCATAAAACTCTGAAAAAGTTCACGGCCAAATTACAGGACGGGCATATAAACATTAGCTGGCCAAAAGCTAAAGACTACTTTTACTTACCTGTTGGCTGGGATTGGGCAGAAGATAAATTAGTTATAACCCGTGTATTAGATAGCTCTACGGGTTTAAAAAGAGGTGACGTTATAACAGCAATAAACGATAAGGACCCAAAAGCCTATTTTGCAGCCGTTGAACAATACATTTCTGCGGCCACTCCCGGCAGTTTAATGCAGAAAGCATTAACCCAAAGCTTGCTGGGCATTCAAAACAGCACCTTACAAGTTACTTATTTAGGTGCTGATAACAGAGAGGGTAAAGCAGTGTTAAAAAGGATTTTAACGGCGTATACTTATTATAAAGATATGCCTGCTGCAGATACGATAAAACGCATCAATAATGATATAACCTATATTAATATAGGACTTGCCAGCATGAAAGCCATAGATAAAATATTGCCCCAATTGCAGAAAAACAAGGCTATCATCTGCGACCTGCGAAATTTTACGACAGATAATTGGACCACAAATCATTTTATTGAATACCTGCTAACAAAAAAAGATACGGCTACACACTGGATGCAAACCCCGCAGCGCATATATCCAGATCAGCAACAAACGGTTGGCAATATTACTGAAGGTTTTGAACTGGTGCCGGCTAAGCCCCACTTAAATGCCAAAATAATATTTATTGTTGATGCCAGTGAATTCAGCTGGGCCGAGAGTTATATCGGCATTATTGACCATTACAAATTAGCGACATTTATAGGGCAGTCAACAGGAGGCACCAACGGAGATATAAACTCCCTTACTTTACCCGGCGAATACACCGTTTCATTTACGGGCTTGAAAGTAACGCAGCTGGATGGCTCGCAGCACCACGGCATTGGCACAAAGCCCGATATTTATGTAAACAAAACCATTAAAGGCCTCCGCGAGAACAGGGATGAATTTTTGGAGAAAGCGATTGAGGTGGCTGAGGGGATTAGTAAATAATTGGGTTAGCCCGGTTTACAAATGCCTTATTTCTTGCTCCGGTAGCGGAACAAAAATAGCTATTTTTACAATGTACTATAAATCAAACATTTACACCCATTCCACAGCTAATTTTCCTGACGAATAAGTAGTTTCACTTTGCTCCGGTCAAGAAATTAAACCATTGTATATCAATAATTTAAAAAATGGCTTGCTCCGCTTTGTTCCAATTGTTTCACCCTCGCAAGCGGAGCAAACAACAAGAAATCTTCCGGACTTTCGGACTTCTCCGACTTTCGGACTATTAACAAACTTTACATCTTTCGGACTTTCCGTCTTTCAGACTTCCCAACTAATCTGCACATTTGCATATCTGCATATTCACGCATCAAGAACCATGATCCACAAGAAAACACGCAAATACATACCCGCCGACCTTGATATTAAATGGGAGAACCTGGAGCCGCTATACCTTGACCTGGTGAACCGCCCAATAGACAACGTGGGCGACCTAGAACTCTGGATGCGCGACCGCAGCGAACTGGAAGCGGCTTTGGAGGAGGATTTCGCCTGGCGATACATCCGCATGACCTGCGATACCAACAGCGAGGAGAAGCTGGTTGCCTTTCAGTACTTCGCTACCGAGATTGAGCCCAAAACCGCCCCTTACAGCAACGAACTGAACAAGAAGCTGGTAGCCAGCCCCTACTTTAACCAACTGGACCACAACAAGTACTTTGTGTACCTGCGCGGTGTAAAGAAGGCGTTGGAGCTATTCAGGGAAGAGAACATACCGCTGCAAACCGAGTTACAGGTTACAGCGCAGCAGTACCAGCAAATAAGCGGCGCCATGTCTGTAACCATAGGCGGCAAGGAGTATACCTTAGAGCAGGCAGGTGCCTTATTGAAAGACACCGACCGTAATAAACGTCACGAAGCCTGGCAGGCCATAACCGCCCGCCGCCTGCAAGAGAAAGAGAAGCTGGATGATCTGTTTGACAATCTGCGCGACCTGCGCCACCAGGTAGCGCTTAACGCCGGCTTTGAGAACTACCGCGACTATATGTTCCAGGCGCTGGGCAGGTTTGATTACACCCCGCAGGACTGCTATGCCTTCCACGAAGCGATTGAACGTGAAGTGGTACCGATTCTGCGCGAGCATGCACACCAGCGTAAAGAGGCCTTAGGCCTAAGCGAACTACGCCCCTGGGATATGGAGGTAAATACATCGGGCAAGCCGCCGCTTAAACCATTCAGCAACGGCGATGACCTGATAGAGAAGACTATACAATGCTTTACCAACATCAACACATACCTGGGCGAACGCCTGGAGATAATGAAGGCCAACAACCTGTTTGATGTGGAGAGCCGCAAAGGCAAGGCACCGGGTGGATACAACTACCCCCTGTCTGAAACCGGCGCGCCGTTCATCTTCATGAACTCTGCTAATACCTTTAGGGATCTCACCACCATGGTACACGAAGGTGGGCACGCTGTGCATACCTTCCTTACAGCTGATCTGGAGCTTAACGACTTTAAACATTGCCCGTCGGAAGTGGCAGAATTGGCCTCCATGTCGATGGAGTTGGTATCTATGGATAACTGGAATGTCTACTTTACTGAGCAGGACGATCTGCGTCGCGCCAAGCGCGACCAATTGGTTGACGTGCTTAAAACCCTGCCATGGGTAGCCGTGGTAGATCAGTTTCAGCATTGGATCTATACTAACCCCGGACATACCGCTGCAGAGCGCAGGGAGGCTTGGAAAGAGATATACGAACCATTCGGTGCAGGCTTTGCCGATTGGAGCGGTTTGGAAGAAGCGGAGGCTAATCTATGGCAAAAACAACTGCATATATTTGAGATTCCATTCTATTACATAGAATACGGCATGGCACAATTAGGCGCCATTGCGGTATGGAAAAACTACAAGGAGAACCCCGAAAAGGCCCTTCAACAGTATCTGGATGCCTTAAAACTGGGTTACACCAAAACTATTAAGGAGATCTACGAAACAGCTGGTATCAAATTTGACTTCAGCGCTGACTATGTTAAAGAGTTGGCCCAATTTGTAAAGGCCGAGATAGAGAAGTTATAGGTTAATGAGTAGTTTTTGAGCAGAAAAGATATTTCTTAACAAATTGCTGTTATTTACCACTCAAGGTCAATAACAGCAATTTTCCAGACACCATTTTCTTTAAACTCGGTCACTTTTGGGTGACTATAGGGTATGCCGTCAGCAAGTATTTCCATTTTTACAGTTGCATAGTTGCCTTTAACGTTGGTAGAAACCACCTTTGCATTGGTGATATTTTCACCCTGTCCGCCTACCCATGCGTAATATGAAAAAAAGCTACAAGACTCATTATTTACAAATTCGGTTGGAGAACATCCACAATCTTCAACCTTTTTAATATCAATCTTTTTTAGCGACAAGTTGCAAGCACTATAGATGTGAGATTGATGGTGAAAGAAATCTTTGGAAAAAAAGCCGGTTTTTCGCAGGGTCTCAAACTGGGTGTCTGCAATTAATTGATAAACCGAATCGGCGGTAATTTTTAACGTCGGTTTATCAATAGAACTGTCAGGGTACATTTCTTTGATATACCAGTTATAAAACCGCAATGCCACTGCCTCAGGACGTTTTGTGCTATCCGATTTTTCATCTTCTGTAAAGCTATCTGAGGATTTGTTAGCCTTTCTTTCAGTTGTGTTACATGAAATAATTAAAATGAAAAATGGAATTAAGACAAAGTATAAGTTAGGTTTCATGATAAAAGTTTAACAGATTTAAAGGTAGGCATTAATTAAAAACAAAAACGAGATTCGAATCATTAACTGTCAGTTTATTAAGCCTTGCCACACTTTGGTACGGTTTTGGGGATACTATCCCCATGAAAAAGATAGTATTAGGTGCCGCCTTGCTGCTTTTTACCACAGCAGGATTTGCCCAGGAACTTGAACCGGTAAAAATTGATAGTCTGGTAACCGTGTCGTTACCTTCCGATTATAGTAAGACAGATACGCTGAATCAACAGGTGTACTCAGCCAACAGCGACTATGGATACATGGTGGTTGTAAAAGCGACAGACAAAACTAACAAGCCGCTGGCCAAGGAAAAGGACCTTAACAAGGTAATGAATAATTACGTTGACAACTTTAAGCAACAATACAAAGATGCCAGTGCCCAAAATGTACGGGATACTACTGTAGGAAAGCTTAAAGCCAAGGCCTTTACATTGGAATACCGTGCTGATGACAGCAGTATTCAGTTTAAAAACTTTGTGTTGTTATACACCACTACCGCAAGTTACTTTTTTGAATATGCATACCCGGGTATGCGTTCCGGCGTAATAGGTAATGAGCTAAAGACCTTTTTAACATCGATAAAGTTGTCGCCTGAGTTACAGCGTAATGATCAATACCTTTCAAACGATGCAGGCATGTCGCCAATTGTTAAAACAGGGTTGATAGCAGGGGGATCGTTATTAGTAGTTGCATTGGTGATCGTATTCATCAACAAACGTAAAAACGCTTTGGCGTAATTGTCTGGACTAATATTTTATAAGGGTTTAAGAATTGCAGGTTTTGCAATTCTTAAACCCTTATTCATTTCTTGCTAATTTTAGTCAATCCTCTATTCCATTTCTCCGACCTCAAAAACTCCCGCCCGTCTGCCCAATAAAGCCAGATAGCTGTTACCACAACGCCAATAGTTGAACCGGCAGTAACATCTTCAAAAAAATGCTGACTTAAATACATGCGCGAATAGCCCACCAAAGCGGCTAATAAAAACAGCGGGAAACCCCAAAGTTTGTTGCGACACAAATAAGTTAAAACCATTGCCGATGTAAAGGCGCTCACCGTGTGTCCGGATGGGAAACTGTGCAGGCTTAATTGCTCGGTTCCAAGCACAAAGTGGATGCGATCAAGCTGATCTTTAAAATATAGCTGTGGACGCGGAGCGTCAAAATAGTGTTTAAGTGTTTGTGCAACAAGGGCTGTAACAATATTCGCGGTAGCAAATAAAAAGGCGTTGCGGAAGCTAAAAAGCAGCAATATCAAAGTTAAAACAACAACCGTCCACCCGCTGCCTACGTTGGTTATGTACGGCGCGGCAGCATCTGCCCAGTTGCTATACAATGAGTTAACAGCATAGTATATCTCCTCGCGGGTACATGTCAATTTAATAATAAGGCAAATGCCGAGGAGTATCAGATAAGGAATGAAAAACCACCGTAACTGATATAAAATTTGTTTCATGCTGCAAAGTAAAGCTTATACTTATACTGAGCAAAAAAATCATTATGTTTGGTTTCCATTGACTGAATCTTAACGTAAATGTCTAAAAGCATATTTCGCAAAAAATCCATTACTAAGATATTGGCCGATGTTGCCAGCGGCTTCAGCGACGCAGAACATTCCGGCGTACATCTCAAAAAAGAATTAAAAGTTAAAGACCTTACCCTGATGGGTATAGCCGCCGTTGTTGGTGCAGGTATATTCTCCACCATTGGCGAAGCCTCATTTTATGGCGGGCCAGGTGTAAGCATACTATTTGTATTAACAGCCATCACCTGTGGATTCTCGGCTTTATGCTACGCAGAATTTGCATCGCGTATACCGGTTGCCGGCAGCGCGTACACCTATGCTTATGCGTCATTTGGCGAACTAATAGCCTGGATAATAGGTTGGGATCTGTTAATGGAATATGCCATAGGCAATATAGCGGTAGCTATATCATGGAGTGGCTATTTTGTTAATTTGTTGGAGGGATTTAACATCCATATGCCTGTTTATTTGACAATGGATTACTTCTCGGCCTTTAAAGCGCACGAGCAAGTGCAACAACTCACATCAAGCGGACAAGCGACTCAAATTACCGCCGGTATTAAACAAGCCGCCGAGGCTTGGGCAACTGCGCCAGGTGTGGGTAATTTTAAGTTAATAGCTAATATACCTGCACTGGTAATAGTGGTTTTAGTGACTTATTTGGTCTATATCGGCATCCGCGAAACCAAGAAAGCTACCAACGCTATGGTTTTTCTGAAAATTGCTGTGGTAATAGCTGTCATCATCATTGGCTTTTTTTATGTTACTCCCGCCAACTGGAATCCATTTATGCCTAACGGATTTAGCGGGGTTATGAAAGGCGTATCTGGCGTTTTCTTTGCATACATAGGCTTTGATGCCATATCAACCACTGCCGAAGAATGCGAAAACCCGCGCCGTGATCTGCCTCGCGGGATGATTTATTCACTAATAATTTGTACGGTTCTATACATTCTGGTAGCGCTTGTTCTCACCGGCATGGTTAACTATAAAGAGTTACAGGTTGCTGATCCACTGGCTTTTGTATTTGGCCGCGTTGGCTTAACCAAGATCAGTTATGTAATATCCATAAGCGCCGTTATTGCTACCGCCAGCGTGTTGCTTATTTTCCAATTGGGCCAGCCGCGTATCTGGATGAGCATGAGCCGTGATGGTTTGCTGCCCAAGGCATTTTCGCGCATCCATCCAAAATATCATACGCCCTCCTTCTCAACCATTGTAACCGGCTTTGTAGTGGCTATACCCGCCCTTTTTATGAATTTGACGGAAGTAACCAACTTAACCAGTATAGGCACCTTATTCGCCTTTGTGCTGGTTTGCGGCGGGGTATTATTGCTACCGAAAGAAGCAGGTGTAAAGGGGCGCTTTAAAATGCCTTACATTAACTCGAAATTTATAACACCTGCCTTATTTATAGCCGGAGTTATCGTTTTTAATAAACAATTCATGAGCCTCTTTTCGGGTGGCGATATCCATAAGAACTTTCCGTACTTTCTTTTTGTAGTGCTGGCTGCGGGCTTGGCAGTAGCGTCATTCATAAAGAATCTGTCGTTAATACCTGTTCTTGGCTTATTAAGCTGTTTTTACCTGATGGCCGCTTTAGAATACGAAAGCTGGATACGGTTTTTAGTATGGCTGATAATCGGCCTGGTTATTTATTTCTCTTACAGCTACAAAAACAGTGTACTGGCTAAGCAAAGCAATTAACAAGTGAATTTTATTGATATTATAGGTTTGGTAGCCGCATTGTGCACCTCCATCTCATTTTTGCCACAGGCTATAAAGACCATACGCACGCGAGATACCTCGGGTATTTCATTAAGTATGTATTGCGTTTTTGCATCGGGCACAGTGCTATGGCTGATTTATGGGGTAATGATTGGTAGCTATCCGGTAGTGATAGCTAATGCCATTACGATTGTATTGGCAAGCATAATATTGTACTATAAGGTAAAGCACAAATAGTTATTCCGCCTGGGCCTTTTTTTCAACATCAGGCCCCACCTACCACTTTTTTAATAAATTTGTATACCACCGATTAGAGGGACGGAGATACAGCGAGTTTATTATATGCCAGAGTTTTCACATTTACACGTACACACCCAGTTTTCGTTATTAGACGGCGCCGCCGACATATCCAAGCTGTATAAAAAAGCAGCTGCGGATGGAATGAAAGCGCTGGCCATTACCGACCATGGTAACATGTTTGGCGTGTTTAAGTTTGTGGCCGAGGCGGGAAAACACAACGTTAAACCTATTGTGGGCTGCGAGTTTTACGTGGTGGAGGATCGCCATAAAAAGCAATTTACCAAAGAGAAAAAGGATGTACGCTGCCACCAACTTTTGCTTGCTAAAAACCCGGAAGGGTATAAAAACCTGGTGAAGCTATGCTCATTGGGTTATATGGAGGGTTTGTATAGCAAATGGCCACGTATTGATAAAGAACTCATCCTAAAATATCATAAGGGACTTATTGCTACCACCTGCTGCATCGGTGCGTCGGTACCGCAAGCCATCCTTAAAAAAAGTGAGGCGGAAGCAGAAGAAGAATTTAAATGGTGGCTGGATATTTTTGGCGAAGACTATTACATAGAGCTGCAACGCCATGCCATACCCGAGCAGGAGATCATCAACAACGTACTCCTTAAATTTGCTAAAAAATATAATGTAAAGGTGATCTGCTCTAACGATTCGCACTATGTGGATCAGCAGGACTCCAACGCGCATGATATTTTGCTTTGTGTAAACACCGGCGATATGCAAAGCACACCTATCGCTACCGATGAAGAAGGCGGTAAAGGCTACAGGTTTGGTTTCCCTAACGACCAGTTCTATTTTAAAACGCAGGACGAAATGGGCAAGCTGTTTCATGACCTGCCCGAATCATTAGATAATACCAACGAAATTGTAGACAAAGTTGAGGTATTGAAGTTAAAGCGGGATATTTTGTTGCCCAACTTCGTTATCCCCAACGAGTTTAAAATACACAGTGAAAGTACTCCTGACTCGGATACACTGAACCAGTGGGAGTACCTGAAGCACCTTACGTTTAAAGGCGCTGCCGAACGCTATCATGACCTTACGGCCGAGATAGAAGAGCGCATCAACTTTGAGTTATTCACGGTGCGCACCATGGGTTTTGCCGGTTACTTTTTAATTGTAGCCGACTTCATAAAAGCCGGGCGAGATATGGGCGTATTCATCGGTCCGGGGCGTGGTTCGGCGGCGGGATCAGTGGTTGCTTATTGCATTGGTATCACCAATATCGACCCGATAAAATATAACCTGCTGTTTGAGAGATTCCTTAACCCCGACCGAAAGTCGATGCCCGATATTGATACGGACTTTGACGATGCCGGCCGGCAGAAGGTGATTGACTATGTGGTTGATAAATACGGAAAAAACCAGGTGGCGCAGATCATCACCTACGGTTCTATGGCCGCGCGTACCAGTATACAGGATGTGGGCAGGGTGTTGGATATGCCTTTGTCTGATGTTACCGCGCTGAAAAAACTGGTACCTGAAACCTTGGGCATCAACCTTAAAACCGCCATTGAACAGGTACCGGAGCTGCAACAGATCTACAAATCAACTGATTTGAAAGGCATTGTATTACGGGAAGCGGAAAAGCTGGAAGGTTCTGTACGTAATACAGGTGTGCATGCGGCAGGTATTATCATTGCCCCATATGATTTGACAGACATTGTTCCGGTAGCAACCGCGAAAGACTCAGATCTGTTGGTTACACAATATGACGGACGGGTTATTGAAGATGCAGGCGTAATAAAGATGGACTTTTTAGGCCTTAAAACGCTTACCATCCTTAAAGATGCATTACGGTTAATTAAACAAAATCACGGCGTTGAAATAGATATTGATACCATTCCGCTTGATGACCAAACAACTTTTGAACTTTATCAGCGCGGCGATACCAACGGCACGTTCCAGTTTGAAAGTGACGGCATGCAAATGTACCTGCGCGACCTTAAACCCGATAAGTTCGAGGATTTGATAGCCATGAACGCCTTGTACCGCCCCGGGCCTATTGAGTATATACCCAACTTTATCAGCCGTAAACACGGGCGCGAGGCTATAACATTTGACGTGCCCGATATGGAGGAATACCTGGGCGAAACCTACGGTATTACGGTGTACCAGGAGCAGGTGATGCTTTTGTCGCAAAAACTGGCCGGCTTTAGCAAAGGTGATGCCGACGTGCTGCGTAAAGCAATGGGTAAAAAGCAGATAGAAGTGCTTAACAAAATGGAGGCGCAGTTTATGGATGGTGCCCTGGCTAAAGGTCATCCTAAAGATAAGCTTACCAAAATATGGAACGACTGGAAGGCTTTTGCTCAATATGCCTTTAACAAATCGCACTCTACCTGCTATGCTTTTGTGGCTTATCAAACGGCTTATTTAAAGGCACATTATCCTGCTGAATATATGGCCGCGGTTTTAAACAATCAGAATAATATGGAGAAGATAACTTTCTTTATGGAAGAGTGTCGCCGTATGGGGGTTGAGGTGCTTGGGCCGGATATTAACGAGAGCGATATGGCTTTCGCGGCTAATAAAAAAGGTGTTATACGTTTTGGATTGACGGGCGTAAAAGGTGTGGGAGAAAAAGCGGTTGAAAGTATTATTGAAGAGCGTAATGAACGTGGCCCATATAAATCTGTGTATGATTTCGCGCAACGCTCTAACACCCGGAGTGTTAACCGTAAAGCCTATGAGAATTTGGTATATGGCGGCGCTTTTGATGAGTTTAAACTAAACCGCTCTCAGTTTTTTGCAAAGTCTGAAAATGTGCAGCT
The DNA here is from genome assembly GCA_965650195.1 of uncultured Mucilaginibacter sp. Classification (GTDB taxonomy): domain Bacteria; phylum Bacteroidota; class Bacteroidia; order Sphingobacteriales; family Sphingobacteriaceae; genus Mucilaginibacter. The sequence goes on from CBFGNU010000027.1 coordinate 11,977, forward strand.
AACAGGCATTGAGCGTTTAATTAAATACTCAAACGATTATCAAAATACGCAAAGTAGTTCTCAATCGTCGTTATTTGGAGGATCGGTGGCATCCTACATCCCTGAGCCTGCTATGCCGGAAGCCGAAGAATGGCCGTTGATCGAAAAGCTTAAATACGAAAAAGAAGTTATTGGCATATATTTAACCGGGCACCCGCTGGATAATTACAAGCTGGAGATGGATAAGTACTGCAACACTACCATCGCCGAGCTAAAAAACATGCAAAAAGCGCGTTCGGGCGAGGGTGGAGATGACGTAATGGCTGCTTTTGCCCAACTAAAAAAACGCGGCGAAGTTTGCGTGGGCGGCCTGGTGGGTAATGTGCAGCATAAAATGACCAAGACCGGCAAACCCTTTGGGACATTTGTATTGGAAGACTACAATGAATCGTATGAGTTTGCCATGTTTGGCGAGGATTATGTAAAATTCAGGAACCTAATGGTGAATGGCTATTTTCTGCATATTAAAGGAAATATAGAAGAGAAGTTCAGGCAAAAGGATAATTGGGACCTGCGCATAACAACAATGAGCCTGCTGTCAGAAATGCGGGATAAACTGACCAAATCAGTTACCGTGGCCCTTGATCTGAATACCATAAATGCACAGTTAATGAACGAAATACAGAATATCGTTAACATTAACAACGAAAAATATCCTGTAAAAAACTGCTCCCTTAGGTTTGTTATAAAATATAAAGATGAAGACCTATCAGTTAGCATGCCGTCAAAAACGTTTAAGGTTACCCCAGCGATGACCTGATGGCTGATATACTCCAATTAACCAACAGCCCCGCTGTACTAAATTGATCTTTCGGCCGTTTAAAAAAGTTTAAAAACCAAAATAATTTTAAGGTGTTATTTTAGTGTCAGTGCTTTTTACTTACTCTTTTTTGCCGACCATACAACCAAGCGATACTTTATATCGTATCTGTTTAAAACAATATTGCGCTGATAAAAAGGTGCGTGATGTCTATTCTATCTATTCTATCGTATGCAAAAACCATATTTATGTTGTCATAAATGCAAACAACCGTTCCACTATCGGGTTTCAACTCCTTGGATATTTAACTTCTTTCTATTCTTTTTGCCGGTAAAAAGTTTTTTTTGCGCAAAATGTGTTAAAGTCAGACATGTTATGATTTCAGATTCAGAGCTTGAAAAATATACCGATGTATAATCCGGTGCCTCATTGTCATCAAAAAATCAAAGTGGATAAATAATACACGTGTTAGTAATTTCTTTGTCAGTTTGTCAGTAATGCACTTGTGGCAAGCAATTTGAATACTCATATTTGTTGAACATAAATTTTAAATATCATGGCTTTAGAAATTACTGACGCAAACTTTGAGGAGCTTGTGCTTAAATCAGATAAACCCGTATTAGTTGACTTTTGGGCTGAATGGTGCGGTCCTTGTAGAATGGTTGGCCCGGTAGTAGAAGAAATATCAAAAGATTACGCTGATACAGCGGTTGTAGGGAAAGTGAATGTTGACCATAATCCGGGTATTTCTATGAAATATGGAATTCGCAATATCCCTGCTTTACTATACTTTAAAAACGGCGAAATTGTTGATAAACAAATTGGTGCCGTTCCAAAATCGGTTTTAGCCGGCAAACTGGATAAGCAACTGGCTTAATTGCCATAAAATATTCGTTTAAAAAGCGTTACAATTGAATTGTAACGCTTTTTTTGTTTTATTTTAGTTTTTATATGTCGCAACTTAACGAAGATCAGCAGGTAAGGCAGTTAGCCAATCTTGAATTGCTTGCACGGCAGGTGGTTGAGGGCTTTATTACGGGCCTGCACCAAAGTCCTTTTCACGGCTTCTCGGTAGAGTTTGCTGAGCACCGCCTTTATAACAACGGCGAGTCGGTAAAAAATATCGACTGGAAGCTTTTTGCGAAAACCGACAAGCTGTTTGTTAAGCAGTTTGAAGAGGAAACAAATCTGCGTTGCTATTTATTGCTTGACTCATCGTCATCTATGAATTTCCCGGAGCAGGGAGTAAATAAGCTGCAATTCTCTATCTATGCCATCGCCTCGTTGATGTACTTGTTTAAAAAACAGCGCGATGCTTTTGGCTTGTGCACATTTTCAGATAAAATAGATAGTATGAGCCACGTTAAATCAGCTTCAACGCACCTCTTCTATCTTTATGCCCAACTGGAAAAACTGTACAAAGAGCCTAAAACCAACACTGCTACCAATATAGCCGAAGTACTGCACCATGTTGCCGAGCAGGTGCATCAGCGATCGCTTATTATTATTTTTAGTGATATGCTGGAAAATAATATGGATAATACCAAATTACAGGCACTTTTTGCGGCCATACAGCACTTAAAATATAACAAGCACGAGGTAGTTATATTTAACGTGAATGATAAGCAAAAGGAGATGGATTTTAATTTTGATAACCGCCCGCACCATTTTATTGATATGGAAAGCGGCGAGGAAGTAAAAGTTCATCCGGGCAAGATCCGCCAGGCGTATCAAACATCTTTACAGCATTACCGCAAAGAACTGGAACTGAAATGCGCCCAGTACCATATTGACATTATTGATGCCGCTATACAGGATGGTTACTACGATATTTTAAGATCCTATCTCATCAAAAGGAATAGCATGATCTAGATATCTCACCCCTTAGCAGCAAATTATGCGCGGTGACCTCTTGGATGCCCGCTTTTGTAATTTAGGAAGTCTCGATTGGGCTCGTAATGATTTTCTGCGGTAAACGGTTTTTCAAACAAGTCAGCCGTGAGATCTTCGCGCACAAAAAAAGCGTTAGTGCCTGTAAATACGCAACCAACCAGGTTATACCCCTTGCTCTTACCAAGTTGTTCTAAAGCAAGTAACGAAGCACCAAAATACGTTGTGCCATCCCACATGCGTTTAGCATCGTATTTAACTACAAAATGAGTATCCGGCGGAAAAATAGAATTATATTCAATTGCCACCACCCTTGGCCTGTAATTAGTAATGGCCTCCCAAATGTAATAGGTGTTATAATCAATATCGATAGATAACAAATCGAGGTCAACAGGGACATCCGCACTTTTAAAAATCGACTCAATATTTTCTGCGGTAATGAATTGCTCTTTTACAGCGATTTTTCCATCCCTAATAAAATCACTAAAACGGGCATTGATCTTTTTTATATCCTCAGAATTTCCATCAATCCATAACCCCTTCCATTCTTTATAAAGCAAAAACAACGAGTTAGTTTCCAATCCGTCAGTTACACCAAATTCAACAAAATATTTGTTCGTGGTACCTATCCTGTTAAATATTTCCTGTATAATCCCATCCTCGCCGTTTTGCGAGAAGACCTGATGCTCGCTTTTATTTAAGCGCTTGTTGTTAGCGTATTTGGGGTTGTTATGTAAATGTTCCGAAAAAAATTGTGCAACCTGAATACCCCTATCGACATTTTTTTGAGCAATAACAATATTGAGGATATCCCGTATCTGCCTGATTCTTTTGATAAAATTTAATCCCATAATTTATGATAGGTAGTTCGGGGCCAAAGTAGAGAAAAAAGTTGAAAATATAGCTTATTGCATTTTGCCGGGTAAGTGATACATTAGTATCAAAAAGCAAATCACACTGTTAACTGTAACATCAGCTTAATGCTTTAATCTAAACTTAAAACAAATACTATGCGTTACTTTTTGTGCATCATCTTTCCTCCGCTTGCCGTTTTAACAACCGGACGCATCGGCGCGTTTATACTAAGTATTATATTAACAATATGCTTATGGGTGCCGGGTGTTATCCACGCCATATTAGTTACCAACGATTATTACGCTGCCCGCCGCCACAGGCAACTGGTTAGGGTAGTGCGTAGTAGTCATTAAAGCGCCCTTTTTGCCATCTTCTTCTTACTAATTATTGGCTAAAAAACATCCGGAACGATGTTGGTTACTATATTTGTTGTAACCAATAAAAACTAAAATGAAAGTTAAGTCAATTATAACAGGCCTGCTGTTATTCTCCGCAGTGTCTGCTTATGCGCAGGATGCTAAACAAATACCTTTGTATCCCAACGGCGTTCCCAACTCAAAAAAGGGTCCCGATACTTATGTTGAGCGGGATGCCAACGGCAGCGTATCAAAAGTAACCGAGCCTACCCTTATACCTTTCATCCCAGAAAAAGGCACCGCAAACGGAACAGCGGTAATAATTTGCCCCGGTGGCGGTTACGGCTTTTTAGCTATGAGCGGCGAGGGGTACCCTGTTGCAAAAGAATTCAACAAAATTGGCGTTACCGCTTTTATATTGAAGTATCGCTTACCCAGCGACGATATAATGAATGATAAAAGCATTGGCCCGCTGCAGGATGCGCAGACGGCTATGGTTTTGGTACGGTCGCGCGCTGCGGAGTGGGGCCTTAATCCAAATCGCATAGGCATTTTGGGCTTTTCGGCTGGTGGGCACCTGGCTTCAACAGAGGGCACACATTTTGATAAACCTGTGATAGAGAATAAAGGCGTTAGCCTTCGCCCGGATTTTATGATACTGATATATCCGGTGATCACTTTTGGCGAGCTAACACATGGCGGTTCAAAAAGAGGTTTAATCGGCGCCACCCCTACCCAGGATAAGGTTGATCTGTATTCGAACGAAAAACAAGTAACAGCCAATACCCCAATGACATTCATAATCCATGCGCAGGACGACACCACCGTGCCGGTACAAAACACGTTGATGTTTTTTGACGCGCTGGTAAAAAACAAAGTGCCGTCAGAAATGCATATTTATCCTGCCGGTGGCCACGGCTTCGGCATAAACAATCGCAAAAGCAAAGAAAACTGGTTTGATTGGTGTAAAGGCTGGATGGATACCAATGGTTTGCTAACGGCAGCTAAATAAATAATTGTATTACTAAATACACTGTTATGCAACCTAGATTTCTAACCATTTCTTCAAAAATAATTGCCGGCCAAAGGCTCAACATGTCATTCAGTCAAAACAAAACCGGCCTTTTATGGCAACGTTTTATGCCGCGTCGGGCCGAAATAAAAAACCCGGTCAATTCGTTGTTTTACTCACTTGAAGTATACCCATCAGCTTTTTTTGACGATTTTAAACCAACCAATGAATTTGAAAAATGGGCGGGAGTTGAAATTAGTGACAGTTCTGAACAGGCTCCAGGTATAGAACTGCTTACAATCCCTTCGGGAGAATATGCGGTTTTTACGCACCGAGGCCCGGCAAGTGCTGGCCCAAAAACGTATCAGTACATTTATGGTGTTTGGTTCCCTGCTTCTGATTATATAATTGACAACCGGCCGCATTTTGCTTTAATGGATGAAAAATACAAACATGATGAGCCCGACTCGGAAGAAGATATCTATATACCTGTAAAACCGCGCTAAATTCACTGATCCAAGGGTGATCCAAAGTGATCCAAAATGATCCAAAAAAGTGTCAATTTTATCAGTTCACAACTATTTGATAATGAGAATATTATAGTACATTTATAGTTAACTTTACTGACTTAAAAGTAGTTTCAGGTTAAAAATACAACTAATTAATAATCAATATATTACGAAATTCTTTATCTCATTTTTTTCTGTAACGCATTTTTTTTGGATCACCTACCGCGCTGAAATTTAAATTTGATGTAACTATTTAATGGGTAACAACGTCCTAATAAAAAACCAACAACAACTATGAAAATAAACTTCAAACTGATATTGGCCGCAGCTATGTTAATAAGCTCAGGCACCTCATTTGCTAAGCCTGTTAAACCGGCTCACGCACGTTTTGCAGATACTGAAGACCGCAAAGTTTCAGACTTTAAAGGTATCAGCATATCGGGGTCATATGATTATTACATCAAACAGGGTTCAGGTAATACGGTACGGGTTGAAGCGCCTGCCAAGTTGTTACCTTACATAATTACCGAAGTTAAAGCTGGCGTATTAAACGTTTATACTAAAAGCCACACTAACTGGGGCAACCTGTTTAACGACGAAAAGATAGCTGTTTACATCACAGCCAGAGACATTAGCAGTATACAGTTTTCAGGCTCTGGCGATGTTTATTTTAAAGAAGGAATAAACAGTACTGATATGCGCGTCACCATGAGCGGATCAGGCGATCTTACCGGTAAAATTACCGCTACCTCGGTTGAGTGTTCCCTCAACGGATCGGGCGACCTCACGTTATCCGGCCGTGCACAAAACGCTAAAATAAAATTATTCGGCTCAGGCGACTTATCTGCCCGCGAGCTGCAAACCGTTAATACCTATGTTGAAGTTGTAGGATCGGGCGGTGCCAGCGTAAACGCTACCGGAAGTCTGAATGCAAAGCTATCAGGCTCGGGTGATATTAATTACAGAGGGAATCCTAAAAGTATATCAAAGTCTAAATCGGGCAGTGGAGATATAAGCAGAGACTAGTAGTCTTATTATTTACTTTTTTTTATGTGATTTTTGTGCGGTTTTGCAGTTAAATCAATAGATTTTTAAATTTGTGACCTTAATTAAAACCAATTAATTATAACAACAAAACAGTAAAATCATCATGAAGATTAGCTTTAAACTTTTATTAGCAAGCGCGCTGATAATGAGCGCGGGGCAATTACCGGCCAAATCATTTTCGCCACCACACATTAACCAAGCCCGGCCGCCACAAACACAGCAAGTTGCCGAATTTACCCAAATTAATCTATCCGGCCTTATAACTACTTTATCTCTAAGGGCTTAAATGAATCATTAAGAATAGAAGCTTCAAAAAAGTTTTACCGTACATCACTAGCGAGGTAAAGAATGGTACGCTGAAGATATACGAAAAAAAACGCACCACTCCTGATGCTGCCGCTAAGTACGAAAAGGTAAATATCTATATAACCTCCAGAGTAATCAACGGTATTCAACTGTCTGGCTCCGGCAATGTGATCTTTAAAGACGGGATAATATCATCTACACTGCACTTGGCATTATCAGGTTCGGGTTTCTTTAACGGCAAGGTAAATGTGGCCACGGTTGATTGCATTTTAAACGGCACGGGTCATATAAATTTAAGCGGCATTACAGACAGAGCCAATGTAAAAGTTGTAGGATCGGGCAATTTTATGGCTGGTGATTTGAAGGCTCTTTATACAAACGTAGAAGTTAATGGGCCGGGAAGTGTGTGGATATATGCTACAAAAAGCTTAATTGCGAAAGTTACAGGCTCGGGCAGTGTGCATTACAGCGGCAATCCAAAAAGCATAACAAAATCAAAATCAGGTGGTGGCCTAATAGTTAAAGGGTTAGGGTAAGCAACCTTAAGAAAAGTATTGGCGAGGTTACTTAAACCTTGCCAATACTTTCCTTCCTAAATCATAAGTAATACGGAATGCCTGCTGGTTATCATTATTATAACCCGGCGAGAAATGGAAGCTGAATATGAACTGCCCTTTAATATTCTTAAACAGAAAAGGCGTATAAATTACGTCCAGGCGATTATAAGTTGGCTTTTGATAGTAGGAGTCGCCATAAATAATGTTGCTGCCTTGTCCCTTGTAAAATTCATCATATAAAGCAAAGCGCTTATAGCTTAAAAATACGCTTGCAACGAAGCCTGTGGCTGTTCGGCCATTATTAACACCCCTTACCCGCTCAAACGAAGCCATCCCTCCTGCTTCAACAGTAAGCGAGTCAAACATCGTTTTATTGCTTAAGTCAAGCCCCAGTCTTATTTGCCCGCCGCCATTATCACCAATATGGTCATTGGGTAAAAGCACTTCTGCACCGGCATCATGCATCAGCATAAAATAATGCGAAATATAAAACGGACCACTTACCACAGGTTTATACTTACCGGCAAAGCCGAACAGAAATTGCTCACGGTCTGTAGTAGTTTGGCGGCTCACCCAATCTAACCAGGCTGTTTCGGTAAAATGCTCATTGCTAAAACGGGTTAACAAACCCTGCACATTGGGACGATAGTAACGCAGCGTATCATTTAGCAAAGCTCGCGGATAACTACTTAACAGCCCTTCGCGCGGAAACATGCCCGCATTAAACAGCCAATTTTTACCGGTATAACTGTAATAAGCCACCGGATCAACCTTACCAAAAAATGATTTAGCGCCAAACTCATGCAATGCGTTAGCTCCCACAATAAAATGGTTTACACTATCCAGGTTCAATCCTAAGTCAATGGCTATCCGCGTGCCCGAATAGGTATGTGAGCGGGGCACAAAAGCTTTATACTCGCGGTTATCTAAAAATCCTAGCCCGTTAAAATGTATATCAAGGCTTTGCTGCGCAAGTGCAGCACCTGAGGTTATTATAAATACAAAGAATATAAGGTAGATTTTTCTGATCATAGTGGTGACGGCTATTCGACTATAAGTTTAACTGTTCGGCTATTAGTACTCCCCGCAAAGGGAGTGGTTTTAATTGAAAATATCAACTGGTAAGTGCCTTTTTGCGCAGGCGGCATTAAGGTAAAATCATAAGGCTCGGTCTCACGTGGCTTTATGGTAATTTTATTAAATAAAGAATCGCTTTTTTGAGCATGGACCAACCCGTCGCCCATAAAATAACAAGCGTCTAATAAAACCTGCTGCTTACGATTTTCGTTATCAAAGCTGATGGTATAAGGGTATGGGTTGGTGATGTTGAGAGCTATATCTGCCTTCTGTCCTTGCTTAACGACTATTTTGCTTACATCCGTTTCGATCTTTACTTTCTGATAGCTTCTGAAATCGTCTATCCATTCGGTATACCAGGTCCAATGCGGATTTTTTATTGAATCTATTGTAAGCGGATTTTTAACATCGTTAAGATAAAGCACACGTTTGCCCTGCATTTCCTCCTCAATCGGCCATATGTCAAACTGCGTGCGGTGGTAATAACGCGAATCATACGAAAAACCTTTCAAACTGTTGGTGTAATAATTGTATTTGGATGGATTTTGAAAGCCATCCGTCATCACTATATAAGCATCGCCTGCTTTTTGCTTTACGGTAGCTGACCATTCCTTAAAGCCATAATAGCTTTTTATTTGCCCAAGCTGCCTTACAAACGGCACTGCAAAAACCAGGCACAGCCTTATCGCTACAATAATTATGATGTTGATAGTTGCAACCGGATAGAACCAGCGCGGTACGCTGCCAATTTGTTTAAATCTTATCAAGGCCAGCATCGCAAGTGGCGCAAAGGCAATCAGCGTCCAGTGTGGTTGCGCTTCTCCCCTAAAGGTGGTAATAAAAAAGAAGACCAGCGTTCCAATGCAATTTACCAACAGGCAACGGATAAAGGCATCTTTAATTTTTATGCTGAATGCCCGGTAAAACAAAAACCAACCAATAAGCGGTCCTGCCATTAATAGTTGCCCCGGAATATAGGAGTACGTGTTATCGGAGTTGTACATACTCGCCGCGCGCTCATATAAATGATAATTAAGCGATGGGTAACCGTGCTGCACCTGCCATAAAATATGGGGTACATACAATGCAGTAGCGATAACAACGATAAGGTAAAACGAAGGTCTTTTTAACAGTTTTATATTTGATGCCAGTGTGAAAGCAACCAGCAACACTGCATGGTATTTACTGTATAACATGCAGGCTATCAATACACCTAATGCTATTGCCAGCAACCATTTATCATTGTCAATATATTTTTGATAGACATAGTAAAACAGGATAGCAAAGAAATACAACGGTGCATCGGGCGTAGTAGTAAAGCCATAAATGCTGAATATAAAAATGCCGCCCGTCACCATTATAAATGGCAAAATATCTACAGCATATTTTTTAAGGATGAGCCAAAGCACATAGATGGAAAGGCTACTGGTGATAATGGTGATGAGACGCAGGCCCAGCTCGTTATGCATCAGCATATCCCCTATCCGGATAAAGATGGCCACCATCGGTGGGTGGTCAAAGTATCCCCAATCCAAAAACCGCGAATACATCCAGTAATATGCTTCGTCAGCGTGAATTTCGAGGGTAAAAGCCTGCAATATGTTCAGCGCGGTCCAGCATATCAGAAAACAGGCAAGTATTTGGTTAGACCTAAGGTTTTTCTGTTTACTGAATAATTGCATTGGTGGGTTAAAACTACGCTGCAAATGTAGATAAATAAAGTTTAAGCATTAAATTGCGCCATATTTCACAATACCATGAACAAGATTATAGAAATTATAAAAAAACCACGTATAGGCTTAGCAAATACTATTGAAGGCCTGACTATTGAGCAGTTAAACCAGGTGCCAACAGGCTTTAACAATAATATAATTTGGAATAT
>CBFGNU010000028.1:0-21836 GCA_965650195.1 uncultured Mucilaginibacter sp.
GTTTTTTAAAACGGTGGATATCCCTGTTAATCGCGAAAGTAAAATGTCATCCTATCGTGCTTTTAAGCGAGCATCAGAAGCGTTGGCGGCAGGAACATCGGTTATTATTTTCCCGGAGGGGCGGATACCAGATGATTATCCTCCGCAATTAAGCGAGTTTAAAAACGGCCCTTTCCGGCTGGCTATTGAATTGAAAGTGCCTATAATTCCGATAACTTTGCTTAATACATGGAAAGTTTTATGGGATACCGGGCTTCAGCATGGCAGCAAACCAGGTATTTGTAATATATTTGTACATGAGCCGGTAGAAACGGCGCACTTAACTTTAGATGATGCCGATGCACTGCGCGATAGGGTGCACAGCATAATCAAACAGAAATTTGAATAAAAAATGAATATTGATAAGGAAACCGTTGACAAAATAGCCCACCTGGCCCGCCTGGAACTGCATGAGGATGATAAACAGGAAATGATTGGCGATATGAACCGTATTTTAGACTTTATGGCCAAATTGAACGAGGTAGATACATCAGGTGTTGAGCCTTTAGTATATATGTCAACCGAGGTGAATGCTGTGAGAGAAGACGTGGCCAGGCAGGATATTACCACAGAGCAAGCGCTTGAAAACGCGCCAAAACACAACGACCAATATTTTTTAGTGGCTAAGGTTATAGGATAGTTATACAATTTATCAATTCCCGTAACATTTTCAATTATACGCCGTCTAAACCAATAAAATAATATATGAAGCCACTCATCACCATTAAGGATATCGGAAGAAAATATGTAATAGGCTCCGAAGTAATTCATGCCTTAAAGTCTGTATCCTTAACAATAAATAAAGGTGAATTTGTGGCATTGATGGGCCCATCAGGTTCGGGCAAATCAACCCTGATGAATATATTGGGCTGTTTGGATACACCTACCAAAGGTGAATACATCCTGAACGGCATTAACGCAAGCCACATGAGTGATAACGAACTTGCAGAAGTACGTAACAGTGAGATCGGCTTCGTTTTCCAAACATTTAACTTATTGCCGCGTAACAGCGCGTTAGAAAATGTTGCCCTGCCACTGGTTTATGCCGGGGTAAACAAAGAAGACCGTAAGGAGCGCGCACGCCAGGCATTAACTAATGTTGGGCTGGGCAATCGTATAGATCACAAACCAAACGAACTTTCGGGCGGGCAGCGCCAGCGTGTTGCCGTGGCAAGGGCGCTTATCAACAACCCTTCCATTATTTTAGCCGATGAGCCTACGGGTAACCTGGATACAAAGACATCAATTGAAATAATGGGCCTTATAGAGGATATTCACGCTAAAGGCAATACTATCATACTGGTTACGCACGAAGAAGACATTGCCCAGCACGCGCACAGAATAGTACGTATGCGCGACGGTTTAATTGAAAAAGACTACACCAATACCAGCATAGTTACCGTTGACAGGAGCAAAATAAAAGCTCTGGAAACAGAACCGGAAGAAACCGATGAGTCTGCTGCAAAACCAAAGCTTACCAAATAGATCTTTCAATTTGTTTTAATGCCGGCACAACGCGGTTTTAACAAACAGATTGCCTACTTTTAACTAATGGATAATTTACCTTTTGATGTTAGCGGGCTTAACAGCGCCACTATTGATAATTTTAAAGACATCTATTCTACCGTTAAAAGCAGATTTAACCTGCAGTTTACCGGGCATATCAACTTTCATTTAGAGGAGTTTGAAGCCTTCAGAAACTGTATCGAAATAAATCAGCGCGCTTCGTACGTAATGAAACATGAGCGCAGCGATTCTTACCTTTTATTTATAGAAACCCGGCACAAAGCTTTACCCGAAAAAGATAGCCCTACAGAGGACTTTTACTTATACCATACCTGGGCTTTAGCTTATTTAAAAAAAGATTTCGGACGGGTTTTAATACGTCCGGAGACGTTAAGAGACAAAATCATCGAACTGATACACCCTATTGAGCTTGATTTTGACGAGGATAAAGCATTCAGCAAAATGTTTTATGTTATTGTGAGCGATGTGCAAAAAGCCCGGGAGAGTATTGATCGCAATTTCAGGAATGCTGTAATGGATATACGTGATGATGATTTTGTGATAGAGATAGTTGACCACACATTAATAATTGGCAGCCACCACCCTCTCTCACCAGAAAAAGCTACGCATATAGCTGATTTTGTTAACCGCCTGGCAGATCTATGCTAAACTAATTCGAATACGTATAAAACTGCATTTTGCCACATGAGCAGGCGCAGTTAGCATCAGTAACGCCAAGTTTGCTTAAAAAATGCTGATAAAAGCCTATCCTGTCAGTCATCCCCTCGTTTTCACCTTTATTACATTCTACTGCTCCGTTTATAATATTGATCGTCATGCCGAAGCCGGGGGTTCTGCCTTGGGCCTTATCCACGGCCTTGGGCTGCCATTTGCCTATCATAACATCATGGGCTGATGGTTTGTGCGTTTCGGGCATCATCCAAAACCATATAGCAACCTTAAATGCGACAACGGCGTCGTTCTCCACTTTATCCGGATCATTCAGTAAAACGTTCTTATCTCCAAAAATACAGTCAGAAGCTTTGCCGTAATTGCCGTTATAGCTTAGCTGCATGGGGCCCCTGCCATAATACTTCTTGCCAGTCACCGGCGGATACTCATCACTCTCACCATAATATTCTAACGATGTGTTGGCCTCATGGCGTAACATCAAGCCATCTGTATAGGTGCCGTTTTCGCCGTGTCTTGTCTCATGCGCTATATGCGCAAAAAATGCGGCCAGTTCTTTTTTATTCGTTATTGAATCCGAAGCTGCGCAAAACCCACCGTAATCCACGGTAAAAACGCTGTCCGGTTTTACTTTGGCCCAAGGCTCGTTCCAGTCTATGTCTTGTCTCACTACTGCATCTTTGCCGGTTAGTCTATCTGTCCTTATTATCTGGTAAACAGATAAAGCCCTGCGCGATACTTTTACCTTAATTGAACCCATCTCATCCACAGCTTGCTTGAAGGCTTTGTAGGTGTAAAAAGTATCGCGTTGTGGAAAAAGGTCGTTAAACTGTTTTTCAGTTATATATGATGGAGGTAGAAGTAAATTATCATCAGGTATTTTATATTTTTCGTTCCCACATTTAAAGCTCATCAGCGTTAAAGTGCAAATTATAATTAGCAATAATCTTTTCAAAAGAGAGGACATACTGAAACGTAAATTTAATTTCCCGGTAAAAATACCGTTGTTTAATTTACATATAAAATATTGTACCAATTATTAACTAAGTTTAGCTGCAACAATAAATAATGAAGATATACACTAAAACAGGCGACGAAGGCTTTACTTCTCTTATTGGCGGCACGCGTGTGCCTAAGCATAACATCCGCATAGAAAGTTACGGAACGGTTGATGAGCTAAACTCCTGGGTTGGTTTGATCCGCGATCAGCAAATAGATGCCGGCCATAAAGAAATATTAAAACAAATACAGGAAACGTTGTTTGTAATAGGCTCGCACCTGGCTGCCGACCCGGAACGCTCAAAGATGAAGCTTCCTGATCTAGGCATTGCAGAAGTAGAACTGCTGGAAAAAACAATAGACCAAATGAACGAGCAACTGCCCGACCTTACCCATTTTATTTTACCGGGCGGTAGTACCATTGTATCATATTGCCATTTAGCACGTTGTGTTTGCAGGCGTGCGGAACGAATAACGACATCGCTTGCAGAGACCAGCACGGTTGAAAATGTGGTGATAATTTATTTGAACAGGCTGAGCGACTACCTGTTTGTGTTAGCACGCAAATTGGCAAATGAACTTAAAATAGCTGAAAATCAATGGATTCCGGAACGTAAAAAAAATTAAAAAAATATATTGATAAACGATATAAAAATGTTATACTTTTGCGAAAATTGAAAACTCATTAATAAACTAAAATACAGATAAAATATGTACTGGACACTTGAATTAGCATCTCACCTGGAGGATGCACCCTGGCCTGCCACAAAAGACGAATTAATTGATTACGCTATCCGTTCCGGAGCTCCTGTGGAAGTTATTGAGAACCTGCAGGCTTTAGAAGACGACGGCGAACCATATGAGAATATTGAAGAAATATGGCCTGATTACCCTACAAAAGATGACTTCTTTTTTAACGAGGACGAGTACTAATAGGCACCAATAAAATATAAAAAACCGCTGTGATAGCTATCAGAGCGGTTTTTTTGTTTCAATACTGCTGATTGGAATGGTTTTAGTGCTTGTGGTGATATCATTCACTAAAAAAACTTACAACCATGAGAAGCTTACTTTACATTATTGCCGTTATATTAGTAATTGGCTGGGCGTTAGGATTCTTTGTTTACTCTTCAGGAAGCATAATCCACGTTTTATTAGTTATTGCGATTGTCGCATTGCTTTTAGGGGTTATTAGAAGAGCTTAACTTTTTAGAAAAAAGAATCAAGAGTCAAGAATTAATCCGATTTGTTTAATAACAATCTGCTTTTAATTATTGACTCTTATTTTTTTGCGAATTAGTTATTTTTCTTGGCTCTTGATTCTTGTCTCTTGATTCTCAAGAAACCTTATACATTTTGCCCGGCAACGAGCGAATGTAGCCCTGCATTTCCATATTTAACAGGCCCATGGCTATCTGGCTCATGGGCATGTTTATTTTAAGGCTCAGGTCATCAATAGCCACCGGCGCTTTGTGTTGCTGTATAACGTTAAATATGGTTTGCTCATCGGCCGAGAGATCAAACGGAAGCATAAATTGTTCCACAGGTTTATTATCCTCACTCCGCTCCCAGCCCATGCTATAAGCCAGATCGGCTGCGCAGGTTAGTAAAGCCGCTTTATTATTACGAATAAGAAAGTTGCATCCTTCGGAATACACGTCATTTATTCTTCCAGGGAACGCGAAGACGTCGCGGTTGTAGGAGTTAGCTATTTCGGCAGTTATTAATGCGCCCCCTTTTATGCCGGCTTCAATTACAATTGTCGCATCGGCCATGCCGGCGACAATCCGGTTACGCTCCGGGAAGTTCTCCCTGTCAGGTATCGTTCCGGATGGATATTCCGTTAGTAAACCTCCGTTTTCCAGCATCTTCTCCGCTGTTTGTCGGTTGGCAGCGGGATATAACCTGTCCAATCCGTGGCCAACTACCCCAACCGTCGGAACGTTGTGTTTCAAACATTCTTTATGCGCAGCTACATCAATGCCCAAAGCCAGACCGCTTAATACCAAAACATCATATAGCTTTAACTCCTCAACCAGCTGGCGGCAAAGATCCTTGCCATATTCCGTAGCGTTACGCGTGCCAACAATGCTTACAACACGCTGATTATTTAGGTTGGCATTACCCTTACCATACAATAAAACCGGCGCATCAATACAATTCTTTAAACGCTTCGGGTATCGGGCATCTGTAAAAAAGATCACGTCAATTGCATGCTTGTCAATAAATTTCAACTCATCCTCCGCCTTTTGTAAAGCCTCATCAAAATTCAGCGTCGAAATTCTCTTCTCTCCTATGCCGGGCACCTTCAGTATTTTACTTGCAGGCGTTTTAAATATTGCTTCGGCATCGCCAAAATAGCTCAGTAATGACCTGGCAGATGTTGGACCTGTGCTTTTTAAAAAAGTTAATGCTATTTGATGGAGTTGTGACATGGTGTAAATGTGCAGATATGCGGATGTGCAAATGTGCAGGTGCAAAATATGTTAAGATGTGGAGGTTTGCAAATTTTTTTAGCAAGATTAGGATGAGCGGTGATTGGTTAATTAGTGATTAGAGATTGATGCTGAGTGACCGGCGTGCGATGTTGCAAAGCGACCGGCTAATCTCTATCACCAATCTCTAATCACTACTCACAAAAAAAACTACAAAAATAGTTTGCAAACTAGAAAAATAGTTTTACCTTTATTCAACTACTTAAATAGTTTGCAATGAAGATCAAAGAATTAACCAAAGCCGAAGAACAAATAATGCAGATTTTATGGACCTTAAAAGAAGGGCTTGTAAAAGACATATTGGAGCAGATGCCCGAACCTAAACCCGCTTATAATACAGTATCAACAGTTGTGAGGGTACTGGAAACCAAGGGGTTTATTGACCATAAGGCCTATGGTAACTCGCATGTATACTTTCCATTTATAAGCGAAGCTGCCTACCGTAAGTTTACGTTTGATAAAATGATGACCAACTATTTCAGTAACTCCTATCAAAGCCTGGTATCGTTTATTGCCAATGAGAAGAAATTGGGCATAAATGAACTGGATGAGTTAACCAATTTAATTGAGGACCTAAAAAAGAAGAAGAAATGAACTGGCTGTATTACCTGGCAGAAGCTAATTTATACCTGTGCGTATTTTACCTGGCCTACTGCGTTTTCTTAGTTAAAGAAACCCATTATCAACTAAACCGGGCTTATTTACTGCTTAGTTGTGTTATGGCTTTTGTATTGCCTGTTTTACAGGTTGGAGCGTTAAAGCCGGGGTTGACAGATAATACGCCGGTGGTTTCCTATCCGGCTACCCAAACTATACAGTATATGGAGCCTTCAAGCATTATAAGCACGCCTGTTGCCACCGTCGCGCCCGTATTTAATATCAATGATTATTTATGGCTGGCTTATGTGGCGGGGGCAGTAATTGTGTTGCTACTACTAACGCTTAAATTGTACTCGGTATTTAAGTTAACACGAAATACTAAAGCTAAACTGGGTAGTTACAAAATGATATATCTGAAAGATACTGATGTAGCTTTCTCCTTTTTCAATTATCTCTTTATAGGCACCCGTGCTGCGGGCGCAAACACCATTATTACGCACGAATTGGTGCATATCCGCCAAAAACACTCTGCCGATATTATGTTTTTAGAGTTACTTAAGGTGATATGCTGGTTTAATCCCTGCATTTACTTGTTGCAGAACAGCTTAAAAACCGTGCACGAATACATTGCCGATGAACAAACTGCCGCTACCGAAGCAGATGCTTTAACCTATTCATCCTTTTTGGTGAACAACGCTTATGGCGCAGGTGGTTCTTCTATAACGCATTCCTTCTTCAACTATAACCTGTTAAAAAAGAGAATTATCATGTTAAATCAACAACGCTCAGGTAAATTAGCCAGACTAAAATATCTAGTGGCCCTACCCATTTGCGCAGGCTTACTGTGCGCCTCAACATTGGCATTTAGTAAGAGTTACGCGTGGGTAGACCTTACACCTACCACGAAAACCGCTTTATTACCGGATACATTAACAACATCAAAAGGCTTTAAATATAAAGAAACCATTTACACAGAAAGCGGGCATAAAAGATGTAGTGTTACTTTATTTGAATCGGGGAAAGCACCTGTGACTTTCAAATCCGACCCTCTTCCCGCCCGAGACTTTCATTTACTAAAGGAAAAGTATGGATATTCATTTCCCGAGGGAACTATGTCATATGCCATAGTGAAAATGAGCGATGTAAAGTGGGTTTCGCCGCCGCCGGGATCAAAAAAAGCTAAGAAAGTTCCTACCATTGAAATTAGGGCTAAAAAAACAGACGTAGTTAAATTTCCGCCACGTTATGCAGTAGGCAAAAAAAAGGAGCTAAGTAAACTTTCGCCACCGCCACCTGAACCGCCGAAACCAAAAGCTGATCAGGTTAAATTTCCGCCAAAAACTAAAATTGACGTAGTGAAATTTCCGCCACCTGAACCGCCGAAACCGAAAGTTGATCAGGTAAAGTTTCCACCAAAACAAGATGTTGTAAAATTTCCTCCTTTGGCCAATGGCGAATTAAGATCAACATCGAAAGGCTATAAATATGAAGAAACCGGGTATCTGATAGATGGAAAGGAGACTAATTTCAGGGTTATAATACACGAAAAAAACGGTGAGGAAAAAGACTTTTTCAGGAATTCTGCTACCAAAGAGCAAATAGAGTTGCTTAAGGATAAATATGGCTATACATTTCCAAGTATGCAGATCCATGACAAGATGCCGCCACCGCCGCCTATGGCTCCTGCCGCACGGCCTGCTAAACCTACAAGCAGTTTGTTAAATAAAAATAGTAATGAGGGAGGCGCAACGAATGAATCTTTAAATAATGATTGATCAACAAGCCTGATAACGCAATTATAACTACTGTTTTTAAACCAAATAAAATCTAAATCTTATGACAAAAAAAATTCTATATGCATTAATCGCTTTTGCGACGACAACAGCTAATGCTCAAAAACTCCCCAACGTTCAAAAAGAAAGCGTTCGTGCACCTGCCAACCTAAAAATTGATGGAAAGGCAACGGAATGGGATAATAAATTTAAAGCGCAAAATAGCGCTACGGAGTTATTTTATACTATATCAAACGATGATGAAAACCTGTATTTAACCATACAAACCAAATTGCGGGATATAGCCGGAAAAATAATGCGTGGAGGGATATCATTAAATATCAATCCAACACTTAGCAAAAAAAGCGA
Source organism: uncultured Mucilaginibacter sp. (assembly GCA_965650195.1). Lineage (GTDB taxonomy): Bacteria > Bacteroidota > Bacteroidia > Sphingobacteriales > Sphingobacteriaceae > Mucilaginibacter. Next base: position 8,471 of record CBFGNU010000028.1, read on the forward strand.
TGGGCAAATATCTGTTACCTATCCATCATTGGATCAGCAGGGCATGTCCCGATTAACGAATATGATTTTATTAACTGATCAACGTAATTTAGAACATAATCCCGGTGCACAACAGGTAACTGCCGACGATCTGAATAAAGAGCTTGGCAGTAAAGCAAAGGTTATAGGTCTATCTGGCATTAAAACCATAAATACCGCGGAAATCCCCATTTATAACGAAAATGGCATACTAGTAGCCGCGCGGTTTGATGAAAACTTTGCTTACACTTATGAGTTAGCCATACCGTTAAAATATCTTTCATTACCTGACAATGGCACAAATCCATTCAGTTACCAGGTCAAGGTAAATGAACCAAAAAAGCTTACACCTAAATTTGACGGGAATGGTCCGCCTCCACCACCGCCGCCACCAATGGGCAGAGCAGTAGCTTCAACTACCGATTTTTGGGGTGAGTATACATTGGCGAAGAAATAACATTGTAAAAATTCGCGGGTGGTTCAGTCAGTTCTGAACCACCTTTTTGTTAGGTGGAAAACTTGGTTGCAACAAAACCAGCAAAAAGTTGTTATAGTTGCATTGCTTAAACAAAAAAACACAACAGCCATGCAATCATCCAACAAAAAGAAAGCGAAGAAATTATTAAGATATATAGCAGCCGGGGTACTGTCCTTTGGGTTGGTACATGTTACAGATATTGTAAAAGCGCAGGGCCCGCCGCCCCCACCACCGCCACCCGGCGAAGTGCTTAAAAAAGCGGGAGCTGGTTTAAAGAAAATAAATCCGTTTAAGAAAGGCCGGAAACCTGTACGCAGACGTACACGTTCAGGTTTGCCTGCCCCGGGAACGCCACCGCCGCCACCAGGTAGCCCGTTAAATTTAAAAAGACCGCCGGCACCACCAAAGCCACCCGGATTGTAGATATTTAATTTCCTGTGTCCATATCAAGTTCGCCATGTTTGTTTATATAACAAACTATAAAAATGTGGCTTGATATGGGCGCATTGTTATAGGTAGCCGGCATAAACGTTTTATCTTCGGGATAGAGGCTTTCGGGATCAACTGAAAAAAAGTTGTTATAGTCGGGCGTTATTGTGTGCATTTTAAATTCGGCAAGTCTTCCCATTGAGGTTATGAAAAGTTCTATCACTATTCTTACATCGCCAGGATCATACCCTTGCAGACCGGCCTGTGATTTAAAAAACCGTAAGTAAGGTACATATCCAAAGTAGCGCCCGCCCTTTTTTAACGGCTTTGTGATGGTTATGGAATCAGTGTTCTTGGTATCTATTTCATATTTAAAATTTGAGCTTTCATCCTCGGGCGCTTCAAATACCAGCTTACCGGTATCATAGTTAAATACCTGCGCAAGCCTTTGTTTTTTATCAAAAAAGCGCCACATACCTACCCGTTTGTCGTCGGCATATTTACCCTGGGCCAAAACTATTTTTTTGTTGTACGTTGCCTGGTACAGGCCCTGCTTTATCTGCTTGTCGGCAGCTATAATAGTGCTGTATTTTTCCGCTACCAGTGCCGTGATCTTGTTTTTGCGGATCACCTCTGTTTGCGCCAGGCAAACCTGCACACCGCAAAACATCATTGTTAAAATAAAAAACTTGCTCACTTCACTAATTTTTCACAATATTATAAATTATTATACAACACCACGAACACAACCCCGCAACTAAAATCTATCATGGCTGCCTTAAACGACGACCTGCCCTATAAATCAGTTAGTTTCTCTGAAACCGTAATTACCGAATTGATGATCCCCTCCTATTCTAACTTCGGCGGTAAGATCCATGGGGGCATTCTACTTTCGTTGATGGACAAGGTGGCTTATGTATGCGCGGCAAAGCATGCGGGCAATTATTGTGTAACTGCATCAATCGATACAGTAGATTTCTTACAACCTGTTGAAGTAGGCGAATTGGTCTCATTAATGGCATCGGTAAATTATGTGGGCAAAACATCATTGGTAATTGGTATACGGGTAATATCCGAAAACATAAAAACCAATACTGTACAGCACACCAACACCAGTTACTTTACTATGGTGGCCAAAGACGATGATAATAAGCCCGTTATGATACCGGGTCTTATCCTTGAAAACCGTGATCAGGTGCGCCGGTTTATTGAGGCTAAGCGTCGCCGGGAAATAAAACAGAGCTACAAACAGGAAGTAAACAGCATTACCGTACCTGATGAATACGACCTTTGCCAGGAAATGCTGGCGGGAGAAAGGTGCGAGATAGCGCCATAATTCACCTCTAAAACTTTTTTCGCTAAAATAAAAAAGCTTTCAAGATAATTAATTTGCATATATTACACTCCGATTACAAACCCTAATAATGTAAATTAATTTTTAGACGATCTGAATGGCATTTTTAAACAATGTACTGGAACCACCTGCGTACGGATGGAGTGATGAGAGTGGTAACCTGGCAAAGCCAACCCCAAAACAAATTTTTACTGAGTTTTTCTCCAGACTAAATATTTTCAAGGATAAAAAAAACTGGCTTTCCTTTTTAAGCTGGATGATGATTGTGGTGCTTGCACCCTTCCTTTTTGTCTTCATTTTTAAATACTTCACTTTCAAACTGCTGCTGGCTGCCTTTTTTTACAGCATGATTGTAATGGGCACGCACGGTACTATTTGGCACCATAGGTATTGCACACACGGAGCATATCAGTTCACCAATAAGTTTTGGCGTTTTTTCACCCAAAATCTTACCCTTAAAATAATTCCTGAGGAGATCTATGCTGTATCGCACCATGTGCATCACGCTTTGTCTGATCAACCCGGCGACCCGTATAATGCAGGCGGCGGCTTTTTGTATTGTTTTTTGGCAGATGTAAATCATCAGCCTATAAACCGCAACATGAGCGAAGCCGATTATGCTAAGTGTGTAAACTTGATGAAACACACCGGCGTAAATGTTAATACCTACGCCCAATATCAAAAATGGGGTACGCTAGCTAACCCAACCCGCACTTTAATTAGTGTTGCTTTAAGCTGGGGTTTCTGGTTTACTGCGTTTTACCTTATGGGCGGTATAGGTTTAGCTTGTGCGCTTTTTGGCGCTGCGGGCTTTTGGGCCGTGGGTGTACGTACCTTTAATTATGAAGGACACGGTAAGGGCGAAGATAAACGTAGAGATGGCGTAGATTATAATCGTGCCGACATGTCTATTAATCAACTGTGGCCGGGTATTGTTGCCGGCGAATGGCATAACAACCACCATTTGTTCCCGAAAAGTGCCCGCTCTGGCTTTAAGCCATACCAGGTAGATAGCGCATGGTATTACATAAAGTTTATGAGCATAATAGGCGCTGTAAAATCATACAACGATTCAAAAAAGCAATTCTATAAACAATATTGTGATGCTCCTGCTATTGCATGCACCGATGAAGTTAAGAAAGAAGTGAAGGAAGAGCTGCAAGAGGAAGTTGCAATGCCGGTTTAACAGCTGCAAAAATATATCAAGATCAACAAAGGAGACACGGGAAACTGTGTCTCCTTTTTAATTGATTAGTAGCCTGTTTATTAATGGAATATTTACCTTTAGTAAACCGATTATCCCTCAATAAAACTAAAATCATCATGATCAGGAAAGTATTTTATTTTTCCGCGCTTGTAATTTGTATCAATTACAGCGCGAACGCACAAGGCATTGGCATATTTGAAGGCCAGGGTGATGTAGGCGATGTAAAACCTAAAGGCATGGCTACTTATAACGCTCAAACCCAGCAGTACACGCTAACTTCTTCGGGTGCAAACGTATGGGCCACAACAGATGCTTTTCATTTTTTATGGCGTAAAATTAAAGGCGACTTTATTTTAACTGCCAATGTGCGTTTTCTGCCAAGCAAAGGTGCCAGCGAATACCGTAAGGTTGGTGTAATGGTGCGTTCCAACTTAAATGCAGGATCAAAACACGTTGACGTTACTACGCATGGCGGCAAGTTGGTTGCTATGCAATATCGTTTAAAAGAGAACGACAGCACCCGGCAGGTGATATCAAAAGTAGAAAACGCAGATGTTATTCAACTGGAGCGCCGCGGTAATAAATATAGAATGTGGGTAGCAAAGCAGGGCGATCCGTTTACCCTCGATTCGCTCACCACTGAGGCTATTGAAGAAGATGCTTATGTAGGTATATTTTTATGCGCGCACAATGCTAAAGCGGTAGAAAAAGCAGTGTTCAGCAATGTAAGAATTACCGTACCTAACAAACTCGATTTTAAACCCTATACCGATTACATTGGCAGTAACGTTGAAATACTGGATCTGGCTACAAAAAACAGGCGAGTTATTTATCAATACAACAAATCTATACAAGCACCAAACTGGACGAGGGACGGAAAGAAACTATTATACAACCAGGATGACCTGTTGTATACATACGACCTTGCTACCAATAAGCCCACCCTATTAAACACCGGCGAAGTTAAACGTAACAACAACGACCACGTAATATCATTCGACGGCAAAAGGTTGGCTATAAGCAGCTTTGGGGTACGTGGAGGGCCTGATAATGGCCGATCTATAGGTTATGTTGTACCCATTACCGGCGGCGAGCCTAAACGTATAACAACGGTTGCTCCGTCTTATATCCATAGCTGGTCGCCGGACGATAAGGCCATTGTATTTATGAGTACCCGCAACGGAAACTCTGATATTTACAGCGTCTCTCCGGACGGAGGTACTGAAACCCGATTAACAACTGATCCGGCGTATGATGATGGCTGCGAGTATACCCCCGATGGTAAGTATATTTATTTCAACTCTGTACGTACCGGCCACATGCAGATATGGCGCATGAAACCTGATGGCAGCGAGCAAACCCAGGTTACGCACAGCGAGTTTAATGACTGGTTTCCGCACATATCGCCCGACGGAAAATTCATCGTTTATATCTCCTTCCTGCTAAATGAAGTGGGTCCGCAGGATCACCCTTTTTACAGGCATGTTTATTTACAGCGCATGCCTATAAACGGTGGCAAGTCAGAGGTTATAGCCTATTTATACGGCGGCCAGGGCACCATCAATACACCTTCATTTTCGCCCGACGGCAAGCAAGTAGCGTTTGTTAGTAATACTGATCTTTTGTTTCCAATATTTCCTATTGAGTATCAAAAAAAATAGTATAATTGTTAATTGCATTTGCTATAAAAAGCTGACACTTTAAACATAAAGTGTCAGCTTTGCATTGTTACCAATTAAACTAAAAATCAGAACTAAAAAATGAAATTACGACTTGGAATGGTGGGTGGCGGACAAGGTGCCTTTATTGGTGCCGTACACCGTATAGCCGCCCGTATTGACGATGACTATGAATTGGTTTGCGGCGCTTTTAGCAGCAACGCAGAAAAATCTAAAGCGAGCGGTATCGCCCTTGGTATCGCGGCCGACAGAGCTTACGGTTTTTATGAGGAACTGATAGAAAAAGAAAAGCAACTTCCTGAAGATCAGCGCGTACAGGTAATAAGTATTGTTACGCCAAACCATGCTCACTTCGGCCCTACTAAAATGGCATTAGAGAATGGTTTCCACGTTATTTTAGATAAGCCGATGACTTTTTCGTTAGCCGAAGCTAAAGAACTGGAAAAAGTTGTTGCCGCAACTGATAAATTATTCTGCCTTACACACACTTATACCGGCTATCCTATGGTAAAAGAGGCGCGTCAGTTAGCGCTTACCGGTAAGTTGGGCACCATCCGTAAAATATATGTAGAATATCCGCAGGGGTGGTTAAGCACTTTCCTTGAAGGTGAGGACAACAAGCAAGCTTCATGGCGCACTGACCCAGGTAAAAGCGGTATAGCAGGCTGTATGGGTGATATAGGTACGCACGCCTTTAACCTTTGCGAATATGTTACCGGCTTACAGGTTACCCAGCTTTGCGCCGATCTGAACATTGTTGTTGAGGGCCGTAAATTAGATGATGATGGTTCTGTTTTGATGAAACTGAGCAACGGTGCAAGCGCTGTACTTACCGCATCGCAAATAGCTATTGGCGAAGAAAACAACGTTAAGATAAGGGTATACGGCGATAAAGCGGGCTTAGAGTGGGAACAATGGGATGCTAATACCCTTAAAGTTAAATATGCTGATAAACCAACCGAAATATGGCGTACAGGCGCGGGCTACCTAAGCTCATACGCCAGCCATAATACCCGTACTCCTGGCGGTCACCCTGAGGGCTATTTGGAAGCATTTGCAAATCTTTACCATAACTTCGCTTTAACTGTTAAAGCCGGTATTGCGGGTGTAGAAGCGCCTGCCGAGGCAAAAGATTTTCCGGGTATTAGTGACGGGTTAAGAGGCATGGCATTTATTGAAAATGTTATTGCTTCGGGTAAATCAGAAATGAAATGGACTAAATTCACTGTATAAAATTCTATGAAAACTATTAAAGGACCTGCTATATTTTTAGCACAGTTTTTAGGTGATAAACCACCTTTTGATACTTTAGATGATATTTGCAAATGGGCTGCCGGTCTGGGTTTTAAGGGTGTGCAAATCCCTACCTGGGCAGGTAATTATTTTGACTTGCAGAAAGCAGCTGAAAGCAAAACCTATGCTGATGAGATAAAAGGCAAAGTTGCAAGCTACGGATTAGAGATAACCGAACTATCTACTCACTTACAGGGTCAGCTGGTAGCGGTACACCCTGCTTATGATGACCTGTTTGATGGCTTCGCTCCTGCTCAATATCATAAAAACCCTAAAGCACGCCAGGAATGGGCGGTGCAGCAATTAAAATATGCTGCTCAGGCTTCAAAAAATTTAGGCTTGAACGCGCATGTTACTTTTAGCGGTGCTTTGCTTTGGCCAACAGTTTACCCATGGCCCCAACGCCCTGCAGGCTTGGTTGAAACAGGTTTTACCGAGTTGGCTAAGCGTTGGAAACCAATACTGGACGTATTTGATGAAAACGGCGTTGATGTTTGTTATGAAATTCACCCGGGAGAAGATTTACATGATGGTATCAGCTATGAAATGTTCCTTGAAAAAGTAAACAATCATAAACGTGCTTGTTTATTGTATGATCCATCGCACTTTGTGTTACAGTGCCTTAAATATCTGGATTTTATCGACATTTATCACGAGCGTATTAAAATGTTCCACGTTAAGGATGCAGAGTTTAATCCAACCGGTCGCCAGGGAGTATACGGCGGCTACCAAAACTGGGTTGAGCGCGCGGGCCGTTTCCGTTCATTAGGTGATGGCCAGGTAGATTTTAAATCTATCTTCAGTAAAATGGCACAGTACAACTTTGAAGGATGGGCCGTTATGGAATGGGAATGTGCTATGAAACATCCTGAAGATGGTGCAAGAGAAGGTGCTATCTTTATTAAGGATCACATTATCCGCGTAACAGAAAAAGCATTTGACGACTTTGCAGGCACAGGTTCTGACGAGGAATTCAATAAAAAAGTATTAGGCATTAGCTAATACAAACTTTAATACGGCCTTGGTTTAAAAACCAGGGCCGTACTTTTATATTGCAATTAATAAAACCCGATTATAAACCTAAAATTAAAAGAAGAATGCAAATCAATCGTTCACAATTATTTACGGCAAGTTGTCTTGCCTTAATGGTAACCGGCCTTTCCTTTGGTATAAGGGCGGGTACCCTAGAAACTATGGGGGCTCAGTTTAGCCTTGACAAATCTCAGTTAGCATCCATTGCTTCTACAGCTTTCACGGCGTTTTCAGCAGTAATAGTACTGGGCGCTTTTATTGTAGACCTTATTGGCATGAAACGCCTGCTTGTTTTTGCTTTTTTGTTCCACATTGCAGGTATAGCCCTTACTATTTTTGCTAAAGATTTTACGCAGTTATATATTGGCACTTTACTGGTAGGTTTTGCAAACGGCACAATTGAAGCCGCTTGTAATCCATTGGTTGCAGGTATGTATACCGATAATAAAACAACTAAGCTGAACCATTTTCACCTGTGGTTTCCGAGTGGGATAGTAATTGGCACTTTAATAGTGGTTTTGCTCAACAAATTGGGCGTAAACAGCTGGCAAATACAAGTTGGTACTATGTTAATACCAACAGTTATTTATGGGTTTCTGTTTTCAAAACTCGACTTCCCTGTTACTGAGCGCGTGGCATCGGGAGTTAGCTATTCAGGAATGTTTAAAGCCGTTCTTAACCCGCTATTTATTTTTATGATAATTTGCATGGTTGGTACCGCAACAACCGAGTTGTTTACCGGTACATTTATAGATGTACTGTTAAGAAACGTTTCAGACAACGCATTGCTATTGTTAACGTTGGAAACAGGTGTAATGATACTTGGAAGGGCTTTTGCCAAGCCAATACTTAAAAAGGTTAGTCCTGAATTATTATTGTTGACGTCTGCAATATTAGCTGCTTTAGGATTGTAGATGTTTACTACCGTAAGCGGTCCGATGTTGTACTTTGCCGCGGTGATATTTGGCATGGGTGTAACCTTTTTCTGGCCTACTATGCTTGGTTTTGTAAACACCCATATTCCGGAAACAGGTGCTTTAGGCTTAAACCTTATGGGTGGCGCAGGCATGTTTTCAGTAGGTATATTCATGTTATTTATGGGCAGTTATTATGATAAAGTTCAGAAAAGTGCCGGTGATGATCCGCTTGCTGCCGGGCAGGCCGTATTAAATGCTACGCTAATCATCCCAATTGTATTAATAGTTGCATTTACGGGCTTGTTATTTTACATGAAAGGCCGTAGCAAAAAAACAGCAGCAGCTGTTCAGGTGTAAGTCACTTATAACACACTACATACAAATAGCGATGGGTTTAAAACCCATCGCTATTTTTGTTTAAGGCGTTTCACTATGAAACGCAAAACGCCTTATTTACAATATACTGATTAACAACAAATTATCATAATATTACAGCTAATCTTACTGACTTATAAGTCGTTTCTTTTTGTTTCACACCGAACCGCTAACCGGTTGATAGCAAGAACGATAGCAAAAAATAGCGTTTCATGCGTTTCACTATGTTTCATATTTTTGTGAAACGCTGCATAGTGAAAACAAGTGAAAAATTTACCCGCTGACAGCTAACAAATCTGTTTATATTTAACCCGATTTGAGCAAATACATTTTATTTATTGATACCGAAGCATCGGGCCTGCCCGGCAACTGGACCCTACCCTACAGTGCAGACGCTAACTGGCCGCATATAGTGCAGGTAGCATGGCTTATATATGATGAGCAGCGCAACTTGGTTAAAGAGCAAAACCATTATATAAATGCCGAAGGCGTTACCATTACCCAATCGGCAATGGATACACATGGCATTACCCTTGACTTTCTGGCCTCGAACGGTAAGCCCCAAAGCGAGATAATGGAAATGCTGGCCAATGACCTGGTAGAATATGAGCCGACCATTATAGGCCATTTTATGCAATTGGATTACTACCTGCTAGGCGCTGCTTTTCATCGGACAGGCGTGTATAACCCCTTAGGCAAATTGCCTGTTTTTTGCACAATGGTTGCCACCACACAACTGCTCCGCAGCCCGTCAACCCGGCAATTGCGCCTTGGGGATCTGTATTACATGCTGTTTAAGGTTGATCTGCAACACCAGCATGATGCCCTGCACGATGCCCGGGCAACAGCGGAATCTTTCTTTGAACTGCGTGACCGCGGCGAAATATCCGAAGCAAGCATCGCTCAACAAAATAAAGACTTTGAGCTACAGCGCGTACCGGCAAAAAAGCCAACAGGTTGTTTTTTACCCATGCTAATTGTTATATTGTTATTGCTATTCACCATCTACAGCATATGAATAACAAACTGGAATTTCTGAAAACTGTTACCCCCTTCAATACACTTCCGGAAGATGTATTGGTTGGTGTAGCTAAAGAATTAAAAGAGGTTAGCTATAAAAAAGACACAACCATCTATCAGCAGGATGTTACAATGATGAAGGGCGTTGACATTATTGTTGAAGGCAGCTATGAATCGTTCTTTTATGATAGCACGGGTAACAAGCGCCTGGTAGAAACGCACGAGCCCGGCTTTTGCTATGGCGGTGTATCGGTGTTGCTTAACAGGCGCAAATCGCTGCGCACTGTAATTGCTAAAAAGGGTACAACCGTTTACTTTCTGCACAGAAAGGAATTTCGTGTGCTTTGTAAAGCATATGAGGAGTTCTTCCTGCATTTTACCGCCGAGTTTGGCAAACGTATGCAGAATGAGGAGTTTGTTCACTTCTTTAAGCAACCGGCATCATTTACTGAAAGTTATATTGCAGCGGAGCAGATGTACTCGCGCCGCATAGATAGTGTTGAATACAGGGCCGTGGTATCATGCGCTCAACAAACGCCTATATTTAAAGCCGCGCAGCTAATGGCTACGCAAAAAACCAGCTGCCTGTTTATATTGGACGATGCTCAAAAGATAATTGGCTATGTAACTGATATTACGCTCCGCGACAAGGTGATAGCACAACAACATAACACAACTGAGGCAGTGAAAACGGTAATGGCAACTCCTATTATTAGCATAAGCGCCGATGCATTTGTGTATGAGGCCTTGCTGAAGATGTTCCAAACCAAGATCCGTTATATCCTGATAGAAAAAGAAGGGCAGCATGTAGGTTTTATCAGCCGTAATAAACTATTGAGCGAACAGGCGCAATCGCCGCTGGTATTTATCCAATCGGTTAAGCTAGCGGTTTCTACCGAGGAGTTAAAGCGTAAGTGGCAGGGCGTTCCGCAGTTTGTAACCCAGTTGTTGGGTCGTGGCGTTAATGCTGAGATCGTTAATCAGATAATAACCACCGTTGCTGATACCATTGCTCAAAAAGTTATAGAAAATGTAATTGCCGAGGTTGGCGAACCGCCTGCCAAATTTGTATTTATGGTGCTGGGCAGCGAGGGGCGCAAAGAGCAAACCTTTAAAACGGATCAGGATAACGCCATTATTTATGAAGATAAAGCCAATGAGCACCGCGAAGAAGTAAGGGCTTACTTTTTAGATATGGCAACACGGGTATCCCGCGATCTTGACTATATCGGATTTGTATACTGCACCGGCGATTTTATGGCGCAAAACCCCAAATGGACACATTCCCTTTCGCATTGGAAACGCAATTACGAGTACTGGATGGATGAATCAATCCCCGAGACGGTGATCAATTTCTCTACATTTTTTGATTGCCGCACCATTTATGGCGACAATACCATAATGGACGAGCTACATGAATTTTTGGATGAGAAACTACAACACCCGCTGGAAAAGCTTTTTCACTATATGGCTCAAAATGCCTTGCAATATGAGCCACCATTAACCTTCTTCAACAATATCCGCACTTTTAAAAAGGGAAGTCGAGAAGTGTTTGACATTAAAAGGGCGATGAGCCCGATTGTTGATTTGGTGCGGGTGTATTCTCTTAAAAACCGGATCTTCGAGGTAAACACCGGCGAGCGCATGAAAGTATTAAAAACTAAAGGTATCTTCTCTGATGCTGAATATCACGAGCTGAGCCAATCCTATTATTTTTTGATGAACCTGCGCCTTAAAAAGCAAACCGAGCAAATAATGCAGGATCACTCCGCTCCTGACAATTACATTGATATTGACCAACTTTCCAAGTTGGAGCAGGTTACTTTGAAAGAAATCTTTAAGATCATCGCCAACTTTCAATCAAAGATCAAAGTGTCGTTCACCGGCAGTTTGATGAACTAAATAAAAATAGATGGCATATCAATATACTAAAATTATTAGCTTTGTGTATAACACCTAACCAAGCCTTACAAAAATATTTTGGATACACCGATTTCCGGCATCGACAGGACGAGATTATAGCGCATATATTAAACGGCAAAGACGTGCTGGCGCTGATGCCTACAGGTGGTGGAAAATCCCTGTGTTACCAGTTGCCGGCGGTACTGCTTACGGGCTTAACCATTGTAATATCTCCCCTTATCGCATTAATGAAAGACCAGGTTGACAGCCTGAACATTAATGGTATACCTGCCGCGTTTTTAAACTCTTCTCAAAGCCCGGATGAACAGCGGCAGTTGATTGAAAAATTACGCGCTAATCAAATTAAATTGCTATACCTGGCACCCGAGCGTTTGTTTAGTGGCGAAAACAAGCTTATTGAATTTTTAAAGTCTCTCCCTGTGGTACAGATAGCCATTGATGAAGCGCATTGTATATCGCATTGGGGTCATGATTTTAGGCCGGAGTATTTGATGTTGGCCGGTTTAAAACAGCACTTCCCTTCCGTACCTGTTATCGCGCTTACAGCAACAGCTGATAAACTTACCCAAAAGGATATTCTGGAGAAATTGGACCTTAAAGATCCTGCGGTCTTTATCTCTTCTTTTAACCGGGAGAACATCACCTATACCGTTGCTCCAAAACGCAACAGCTTTAAACAGTTGCTGGCTTTTTTGGATAAGCGGAAAGATGAATCAGGTATAATCTATTGCCTTTCCCGTAAATCAACAGAAGCGCTGGCAGCGGACCTGAAGGCTGAGGGCTTTTTAGCCGAAGCTTACCATGCAGGTTTGGACAACGTAACCAAGGCACGTAACCAGGAAGCTTTTTTACGTGATGACGTGAGGATAATTGTGGCTACCATTGCCTTTGGCATGGGCATCAACAAATCAAACGTGCGTTACGTGGTGCATATTGATCTGCCCAAAAACATTGAGGGTTACTATCAGGAAACGGGAAGGGCCGGGCGCGACGGATTACCATCGGCGGCGATGCTGTATTATTCGCCCGGGGATGCGCAAAAGCTGAAGGAATTCGCCAAGATTGAGAATAACCCGGAGCAAAGCAGGATTATGCTTAAAAAGCTGGATGACATGGTGCGCTACAGTGAGCTGCAAACCTGTAGAAGACAGTTTTTACTGCGATATTTTGATGAGCAAGCGCCAGACGATTGTGGAGCATGCGATGTATGCCTCACCGAAGTAGAGCGCTTTGATGGTACGCTGATAGCTCAAAAGGCGCTATCCGCTGTAGCCCGGTTAAAAGAAAGGTTTGGAGCAGGTTATGTTATTGAATTTTTAAGAGGATCTAAAAGTGAGAAGATACGTGAAGAACACAAACAGCTTAAAACGTACGGCATTGGTGCAGATATAAGCAAAGTAGATTGGCAGCGTTACATTCGCGAATTAGTTGCTACAGGTTATCTGCAGGCATCTGATGGTGAATACCCGGTGTTGCAGTTAACTGATAAAAGTGAAGCTGTATTGAAAGGAACGGAAAAGGTGCAATTCATCGCTTCTCAAGTAACGGAGGAACGAGAAGAATATGTTGAGGTACCGTTTGAGGCTGATTTGATGAACGAGCTTAAAAGCGTTAGACGCGATATTGCTTTGAATGAGAATG
>CBFGNU010000029.1:0-21692 GCA_965650195.1 uncultured Mucilaginibacter sp.
GACTACGCAGCGGGAGAGGAAGTAGTCAACCGTAGAGGGGCCAATGATTTTTAAGGCGGGCTTTGGTCCGCCTTTTTTTATTCCACTCGAAAAGGTAATTTTATTGAATGAGAAACCTTATTGACCCTTATTCAGAGTTTGACAGCGTCAGTCACCTGTCACCTCTACTTGAAAAATCGCTATTTGATAGCGCACATGGCTGGGATCTTGGTTGGTTATTATTGGAGCCTATAAATATTGCGACTGGCAGGGATGAAGACCGAGAATTATCGAAAAGATTTTCTCCCGGCCAAAAGGCACTTTATTTCTTCTGGTATCTTGATGCAGAAGTGACCAATGGTGGTTTTGTGCAATTTTATTGGAACGGATACAGACCGTACCTCCCGGCAATTGTTAAGGGTTTAGAGCTAATAGGTGACGATGAAATGTTAGAACTTGTATATGCGGCGGACAGTGTTTTTTTAGAAAATGAGACGTTTTTTAAACACCAAATGAGAAAGGGTGATTGGAGTCCACTTTATGAAAAAATAGCCGCTTTTGAGGATTGCGATACAAAATACTATGGTATTCATGATAATACAATGGATAAGATAGAGGATTTCGCTCGTAAAAACCCTTCTGAGTTTGGCAGTTTTGATTAGGCAACATTCGTAATGTCTAAATTTGTCTTAATTCTAATCTTATCTTTTTGTATTGAAATAAGCTATGCTTGTCAAAGATGCCGGCCACTTGCCTAACCACACCAAGCCGGTCGTTAAAAATATCAATCTCCATTCCGGTTACTTTAGCTACTAGACCTTTAAATATTTTAGTAACAAACGAGCCGTTTGTAAGAGAAACGAATGTGTAAATTATTAATACTGAAAATACTTCCCTTTCTGCGATATCTGATAGAATGAGATTTGCTTCTTCATAATTGTTGGAAATATAATTTAGCAGGATTAATGCTTTGAAAACAACATAAAGTAGTATTAACCCTATAATAATTATAAAACCCAGAATGAGCGACCCTAAGTACTGTACGACGATCTCGGCACTTCCAAAAACTTCTGGTCTGTGTGGTGGTTTAAAATATTTTATGGTCGCATCTGCCGATTTCAAATAGTAAAAATCATCATATTCAGTAATAGCCTGTATAAGTCTTTTATGATCGCCAAAGTTAAACCAAACAGAATTGCCATTAACACTAAGAAAAGGTTTTATAGAAGGGGGTAATATATTGATTTTTGATGGATGAATATCGGCTTCCTTTACGCCTTTGTAATCGCGCAAAGGCAAAATCTCAAACGGCAAAATGTAGCATATTGCCCTATCAACCTGATCGCTCAACGTAATCGAATCTTTTACTATTCTTTCAACTCCTATTGTATAAAATAAACCTGTAGTTATTACTTTTTTATCCCCCCATTGTTCAGGCATTCTAATACTAAAGCTATTAAAGCTAAAGCTTTTTCGCTCCTTGCTTTCCCATCCTAAAACCAGATTGCTTAACGAGTCAACGCGGGTGCTTGGAAATTTTCGGGTAAGGTAACCCTCTTCAAGGTAGATGTTGTAGCCTTTTAAAAGTGTCGGATTCCCTTCAAATTTCCCCCAGGTTACTAAGTAGTATTTTTCCTTCTTTTTTGCAGTAATACTGAACTGACAAAATACAAGTGCCGGCATAAGCAACAATACGGTCGTGAGCGCGCATCTTCGCATATTATACTGCACTTGTGTTAACAATTATAGCTTTTTTTAAGCTGTTTGCCGCCAACCCAGAACAGATTCCCCAAATAATTGCGTTTGCTATCTGAGTGTCGATGGCCCACAAACCTTTCCAAATTGGCGCCAGAAAAGTTTCATAAGATATCATGAAAATGATATGAATAAAAAATGTTGCAAGAGATAATCTGAACGAGATATTCAAATCTGTGCTATTCAACTGCCCCCGTTGTAGCAGAAAATAAGCCGTTCTTCTGTACACTAAAACGCAAACCAAGGATAAAAAAATAGTGAAATTACATATAATTGCCGAAAAAGAGGTTAACCACGAAAGGGATATTTTACCCTGCAATTTCCTGTTTTTTATATCTATAAAATGTAGAATGTTACCCGCTATTGAAAGAGCTAATGAAATTACGCCAACACCAATTACCATGAGTGCTATTTGCGGCATTGAGTTGAGATACTCAGATAGGGGTAGTAAACTAATCCCTGTAGCATATAAAGCAAATAAAACAAATAAATTCAGGCCTAAATTTCTAATTTTTTCTTTAAAAAAATGAGTTAAAGTAATTGTAAACATCGCGACTAAAACCAGGAACGAGGCAAGAAAGCTTGGCAGCCATAAATAATCAATTACCGCAACAAGCGGCCCGCATTGAATTACAATACCTGCAATTATATAGAGAAGGATTCTGAATATCTCTTTTATACTTAACGCAGCGATACAGAAAATGAATACGAAAACAGAAACAGCTAATGGAAAAAACAAGTAAAACAGGGGGATAGTTGATATTCCCATTGAGGTTTCATATCTCAAACTCAGAACGCCGGAATATGCTAAACCTGCTACTGTGAAAATATAAACCCAAAATATTTTTTCAAATAACGTGTTAGTTTTTGCAAGATGCTTGTGAAACATTATTCCCAAACCAAAGCCGATAAAGGCAAAACCTGCAGGAAAATTGAATGTGCTAAGGTAAGGAGTAAAATAACCAGCAACTAATCCGAGCGAAGCGCCTGCAACGGTATATTTCATTATGTAAGGTTGGTAATTTAATTGTATCTATAAATATATAAACTTTATTCAACAGAGCCTAATATCTAGTGTAAGTTGTAGTTTACAATCCCGGACCTAAGCTTTGTTTATAATCCATTCGGCGTATTACAATCCTCATCTATTTCAGTCAGGGATTGAAAATCCGGTTCAACAACCATTCAATGAAAAGGTCGTTCTCCACGTTGGTCCGGATTTGTAATCCGCGTAATGGCACAACGTTTTTGTTCTAATTACAGCATGCTTCGGGGATTGCAAATCCCCGCCTATTTCGGTCCGGGATTTTAAATCCTGACCAACACACGAGAAGATGAGAAAAAGCCACGCCGTTAATTGCCGATAAAAACCGGACCATCTGTAACAACCGGATCCGGTGCTGTTTCTATCGCCTCAATAGTTAGCATTTTGTTGGTTGACAAGGTTTTTTTGAAACGGTTATTGATCATTTGGAACTTTACAGGCAAATAGAATATTAGATCGCCATGCTGGCCTATCTTACTGCGCAAATACCATTCGGGTCTCGACTTGAAAAATTGATTAACAGCATCCCTGAATATTTCGTCCTCATACTTTGCTATCTCAAAACTTACGCGTCCGCTAACAGATGTGAACTTTACAATTACCCATCCGGTGTAGTTGTTCTCTTTTGCCACTACCGGATACTTTAAATTATTATAAACAGATGCGAGCAGATCTTTCTCAATAACTGGAGCTTTTAAAAGCGTTTCTATTGTTATTTTAAATTGCTTGTCGGCTTTAAGGGTGCCGTTAGCATTGTAAAGAATTGTGGATTGACTAAAGGCTATATTTGATAACAACAGAAGCAATAAAACAAAGTATTTCATGGGCGTTTGAAGATAGGACCAGGATATTTATCTAAAAATACAAATTCTACATCGTTACCGTAACAAAAACCGTCCACGCAACCCTACTCAATTGCTTTTCACACATTAGTGTTTATATTTGCGGCTGCAAAACATCATACTTTAATATACGATGAGAGAAATACAGTTCAGAGAAGCGCTTCGCGAAGCAATGCAGGAGGAAATGCGCAATGATGAAACCATATACCTGATGGGCGAAGAGGTTGCCGAATATAATGGTGCCTATAAAGTTAGCCAGGGTATGTTGGATGAGTTTGGCGCTAAACGTGTTATTGATACGCCAATTTCTGAATTAGGTTTTGCCGGTATAGGCATTGGCTCGGCCATGAATGGCTTAAAGCCGATCATCGAGTTCATGACATTCAATTTTTCTTTGGTTGCTATTGACCAGGTGATAAACGGCGCAGCCAAGATCATGTCAATGAGCGGTGGTCAGTTCTCTGTACCAATTGTATTCCGTGGCCCTACTGGCAACGCGGGTATGCTAAGCTCGCAGCACAGTCAGTGTTTCGAGAACTGGTACGCTAACTGCCCGGGTTTAAAGGTGGTTGTACCGTCAAACCCTGCAGATGCTAAAGGCTTGTTAAAATCATGTATCATTGATCCTGATCCTTGTATCTTCATGGAATCAGAGTTAATGTATGGCGATAAGGGACCGGTTCCGGAAGAGACCTACTATATTGAGATAGGCAAAGCCGCTGTAACCAAACAAGGCACAGACGTTACTTTAGTAGGTTTCGGTAAAATAATGAAGGTAGTTAACGCTGCCGCTGCTGAGTTGGAAAAAGAAGGCATCAGCGCAGAGGTTATCGACTTACGCACTGTGCGACCTATTGATTATGCTACCGTTATTGAGTCGGTTAAAAAAACCAACCGCTTGGTATTGGTTGAAGAAAGCTGGCCATTAGGTTCAATAGCTACCGAAATAGCATTTAAAGTACAAAAAGACGCGTTTGATTACCTTGACGCGCCAATACTACGCATTATGGGCGGCGACGTGCCGTTGCCATACGCGCCAACACTGATACAAGAGTATCTGCCAAACGCCGAAAGGGTTGTAAAAGCGGTGAAAGAAGTAATGTACGTTAGTAAATAAAAAAGGCCCCGGTAAAAAATACCGGGGCCTTTTTTGGATATCGCTACTCCGCAAATCTTCGTAAAAACTGCGGCCGTATCAAGTCGGCATAAAAAATATTGGCCTGCCTGCTCATACTAAACCAAGGCGAGTCGTCTGCCTGTAATACCTGTATATTTTGCGCTGGCATAAAACTCTGCGCCAACAGGAACCGCTTTTGATGATCTCTATCTTCTGCAACATCCATTACAATAAAACAATGGCCCGGCGAGCCGCCTCTAATAAATACATCTCCCGCTTTAATATCACCTGCATCCAACACCGGTTTTAATTCCTTTTCAAGAGACAGCGTACTGGCGTAACTGAACACGAGGTTCATATAGCGTAAAAATGCAGGGTAGGTATAATCCTTTTTAACCGTTAGGGCCCATTTACCGTTTTGATACCGGTAACCGTTTGCATAATGCGCGTAATCGCATTTAAAACCACTTACAAAGTTGAAGGATATATTGTTGTAATCTTTCTTTTGATATAAGTACTCCGCACGTAATCTGATGATAGCGTCAGCACACTGCTGTAAATTATAACTGCCGATACCCATATCTGCAACAGCTGCCGTGTAAGCATTTGTTTTGGCAATGTCGCCGTTGTAGGTTCTGGCGGGGGTGCCTCGCGGTTTAAGCGGCACTTGCTGCAGCCAGGAACCAAAGCTTCCCGGCTTGTTTTTTTGCCGTGTATAGCCGGCAGGAACAGAAAATCTGTTGACAACGGAATCCGCGTTAGACGGCATTATTACAAGTAATGCAAGTAAGGTGAAGAGATACTTCATGGTCAGGTTTATTGATAGGCTGTTAGCTGTCAGTCAATCCTTAAACGCCTCAACTATGACTTTAGGTATGTGGGCGTGGTGATTTATTTTCAAGCGTTTGATATTCGCAGCATCTTTTATATTTGTTTAAGCAAACCCTTTTAAAAATGCACTTTACTAAACTGGTTCCCAGCGTATTTTATGCTGATATTAATATCGGCATTAAAACTTTTGTTGATTGCCTTGAGTTTACGATGGGGCATCAGGAACTAAACATCCGTAACCCTTATTGCGTGGTTAATAAGGGCGGGTTAAGCGTAATGATCTTTCAGGATAAAGCTCAGGCCGAAAATGACCATCCGGAATTACGCCTGGAAACAAGCGATATTGAAGAGGTTTACGAAAAGGTGTCATCAGCTTTCCCCGAAATGCTGCATCCAAATCTGAACAAAGTAACATTAAGGCCATGGGGGGCCAAAGAGTTTGCCATAATCGATGGTCAAATCGGCATAAGGGTGATGCAATGGTAATACAACCAATGTATTTTGCCTATTCAACTACTTCTTGATTCTTGGCTCTTGACTCTTGCTTCTTCAGAGGTACTCCTATTGGTTGAGGAACCTTAACATAATACCCCGTACCATCATAAACACGCTTGCGTGGATGCGATTTGCAATCGTCGCTGCAGCAGCCATCCATAGCCGTACCGCAATCATCACATTGGGTAAAGTGCTCGTTGCACTCCGGGTTAGCGCAGTTGATCATCTTCGGCGTAACCTTACCGCAGTTTAAGCAAGTTGAAATTACTTTAGGATTAACGCTATTCACATCAACCGACAAACGGTTGTCAAACACATAACATTTGCCTTCAAAATCCGTTCCGCCTGCTTCCTTGCCGTATTTTATTATGCCGCCATGTAATTGGTAAACATCCTTAAAGCCCTCGTGTAGTAACAGCGCCGATGCCTTTTCGCATTTAATGCCGCCGGTGCAGTAGGTCAGTATCTTTTTGTCTTTATATTTTGCCAGTTCGTTTATCTTCTCGGGGAAGTCGCGGAAATTGTCAATATCCAGCGTAACTGCATTTTTAAACTTGCCTAAATTATGTTCGTAATTAGAGCGAACGTCCAATATCACCACGTCCTCGTCATCCTTCATCGCCATAAAATCTTTAGGCTCCAGGTGCTTACCGGTTTGTAGTTGAGGATTTATAATGTTGGGATCGCGCAGGCCGGAGTGTACAATTTCTGACTTATAACGCACATGCATTTTTACAAACGATGGCGTATCAACCTCGTCTACTTTAAAGTCGATGGATGCAAAGCGAGGATCTGCATGAAGCGTATCCATATAGGTTTTACATGATTCAGCGGCGCCTGAAACCGTGCCGTTCAAACCTTCCTCCGCCACAATAATGCGACCGGTTAGCCCTAAGTTTTTACAAAATTTTAAATGATCGGCAGCAAATTGCTCCGCATCGGCTATTGTTGAATAACAATAGTACAGTAGTGTATTATATTTAGCCATAACAACATTGATACCGCTGCAAACGGTGTTAAATGAAGCGCAAAGATAAGAAAATACAGGTAAATCTATAACTACTGTTACACCTGGCCCGAAGCATCAAAAATAACAGGGAGCTGTATAGTAAACTCAGAGCCTTTCCCCGGTTCTGAGTTTACCAATAATTGCCCGTGATGCTTCTTAATAGTATTATATGCTATTGACATACCAAGCCCGGTTCCTTCGCCAACTTCTTTGGTGGTGAAAAATGGCTCAAATACTTTACGTGTAGTTTCCTCGTCCATGCCAATACCGTTATCAGCTATCTTTATAATCACATTGTCGCCCTCGATATAGGTTTTCAATTTAAGCGCCCCACCTTCGCTGCTGCCAAACTTCTTGTCGATAGCGTAGGCCGCGTTGGATATGATATTTAAAAACACTTGGTTAAGCTTACCGGCATAACATTCCACCAGCGGCAGCTCGCCATATTCTTTCATCACTTTTATTTGCGGGTTAAGCAGGTTGTTGCCTATTATCATGGTTGATTCCAGGCCTTCGTTCAAATCTGCGCGTTTCAGATCATCCTCATCCAATCTGGAGAATATTCTCAAGCCTTTAACTATTTCCGCTGTTCTCGATGCTCCTTCATGAATACCCTTTATCAGATGGTTCATTTCAACAAGCAGGTAATCAAAGTCCAGATCCTCTTTATAATCGGCTATTTTCTTTTGTTTTTCTGCTGTTGATGCGTCAGACAGGCCAATCTCTTCAATTACATTCATGGCATCAAGTACCATTTCAAGGTCGCGCTTAAGCGGATTGATATTAGCCGTTACAAAATTGATAGGATTATTGATCTCGTGCGCTATGCCTGCCGTTAACTGACCCAGTGATGCCATCTTCTCCGACTCAACCAACTGCGATTGCGTTTGCTTAAGATCTTCTAATGATTCGTTCAGCTCGTGCGTACGCTCGGTAACTTTTTCTTCCAGCATAACATTTTGTTCGCGAATGATGCGTTCGTTTTCTTTGGCGATGCCGAGCGCTTCGGCCTGCGATTCTTCTTTCTCGCGTTTGAGTATATTTATCCTGTCGGCCAAACCGAAGGATAGCAGGGCCATTTCAATGATTGACGCTCCCTGCATAGCGTAGCTGGTAAACGTATTATAAGGTAATATACCGTTGTCTTTTAAAGTAAAAATAATAGCCCCCACCAATAATACCGACCAGGATAATAAAACGAACCTTGCAGGACGGTATCCCCCTATAAGCACAATGGCCGATACAATGATTAGCCCGAACACAAATAAAGTGGTGGCTAACTGCATCAGCTGAAAGCCGATCTGTACCCGTCCGATAGCTGTTATTACAATCGCAATTGCCTGCAATGCAATGATAACATTAAGTACTATATTAAAGCGCCGGGCTCTAACACGGGTGGAAAGGAAACGTTGAGTAAACACTATAGCAGCAATAGCACCCAAGCAGGCAAAGAGTATTACACTTTTTAGCTCAAATGCCGGCGAATTACCCCATAAGTATTGAAACGTATAGCCTTTTATACCTATTTGAGTAAGGCCCACCGAAGCGACATAAATTACATAATAAAGATAGCTCCTGTCTCGCACAGAAAAAAAGACGAAAAGGTTATACAGGAACATGATAATAATGGCACCTATAAATAAGCCTGATAATACGGCATCTTTGCTAAGAAACTGCCATAAAGCATTAGGTTGGGCTATGGAGATAGGCAATATCAATTGCTCTGCACTTTTAACGCGCAGATAATAGGTTTTGCTCGTGTTCTTCGGAATGCTGATATCGAAAATATAGTCGGGATGATTATATAGCCTCTGTTTAAAAGGCTTTATTTCGCCGGCTAAAAAGCTGCTATAAGATTGTGAAGTATCAGGAGCGAAAAACTCCACCTCATCCAGTATAGGATATGCTACATCCAACAACAGATCAGGGTTATTGCTGTTATTTGTAATGGTAAACTTTAGCCATACGCTTGTAGCCGATAAGCCTAAATTAGGAATGTCGGCATTGTACTTTTTGAAATCATTTGATTTTTGAACTGCATTAAAAGATAGTTCTGTTGCCGGCTGCAATACGTAAACTTCCTTACCTATCAGCTTGGTACCGGTAGTGTCTGTAACCAACACTTGTGCCTGCCCGGCAAGGCTGCACAATAACACGCATAGAAAAATTACCGGCTTTAGCGTCTTTTTCAGCATA
The DNA here is from genome assembly GCA_965650195.1 of uncultured Mucilaginibacter sp. Taxonomy (GTDB): domain Bacteria; phylum Bacteroidota; class Bacteroidia; order Sphingobacteriales; family Sphingobacteriaceae; genus Mucilaginibacter. Next base: position 9,270 of record CBFGNU010000029.1, read on the forward strand.
TCAGATCTGCTATTTGTTGCCCCATGCAACCACCATATTAATTGAAGCGGCAAAATAGCCATTTTCATCTGCTGTTTGCAAGGCGGTATAGAAATCATTATGTTCTTTGGCGGTGATATATCCTTTTTCAACAACCTCCTTCACCATTTTTTCTATCCAAAAATAATCATTCGCCTCTTGTAAGGTACTTACAATAATAGGATGTACCTCGATCTGTATGTCTTTAAACAACTGTTTTTTTAGATACGATGTCAACTTGCGCGATGCGAAACCATTATTAACCTTAACATCGGTTAGGTAGGCATTTATCTTTTTTTCAATATCAATAAACTCCGTAAAAAATGCCAGGCTGTGCCAGTCGGTCTCCACCATAACAAAAGGACTACCGGGCTTAAGTATCCTATGTACCTCGCTTATTACTTGCTCCGGGGCTTTAAGGTGCTGTACAACTCTTTCTGTCCTGAGCCCTGAAAGTGAGTTATCCTCAAACGGCAACGGCGAAGCCTCAGACAACACAAAACTTACATTTTCTATGTCCCGGGCATCGTCATTTCCTTGGTTTATCATTACCGGATCATGGTCAACCCCAATAACTTTAACCGCCGGGCCGTTTTGTTTAGCCAGTTCAATAACATCTTTACCGGCACCGCAGCCAAGGTCAACAATTGTGCCTTTCGTTACCTCTTTAAATAAAGCGTATGAGCGCTCTTTCAAATTAAGCAGCAGCCGCCGCGAGTTTTGCAAATAATTAATGTCGTAATGTTTCTCGCTCATGTTGTATCTATTGATTCTAAAACGTTTACATCTTTTGTCGCTCAAGTTCAGTTTGAAGAAATAGCTGCTTTGCTGAGTCTATAATTTTAGCAAGGTTCCACCTTTCAAGATGCGGTATGCGCAGCTTAAAATCAATGGATATTTCTCTGCTTTTAAATTCAGTTACCTTGAAGCTATCAGGTTCAGCACGCATTTTTAAAATCTCGTCATAACTCTCTTTATTGGCTTTGCTCAGTATCAGCAGGTCATTAAGCACCATCGCCGTGGCTATAAGATCAAGCTTGGGATAGTAGAATGTACCTTTGTTTCCTACAGCATCAACCAACTCCATTCCGCAGTCTACAACCGGTTGAACGGTGTAGGGCGCACAAAGTGCAAACAATGTTTTTATACCCAGTTGCGATGCCATTGCTATACCTGAACGGATAAGTATTGGTGTGCCTATGCCATAACCGCCTAAGTCTTTTGAGTTCCATAATCCGCAGATCTCGCCGCTGCCATGCTCTGCATATTGCCATACAAGGGCATGTATAGATGGATCAAGCTCCGTTAGGGCCTGCTCAATAGGTAAATATTCAGTACCTCCAGCAACATGAACCCTGGCTCCGCCAAAAACCCTGTTGCTATTAAGGTCTTCAACAACAATTACAAAAACGGCGGGGTTAGTGGTCCATTCGTGTTTAGACGAAGTAACCTTTTTTATACCAATGCTGCTCAGTACTTCGGCATGCCCCTCAACAAATAAACGGCATGTTTCGGGTTCATCAATAGCTCTGAACGCCCTGATGCGTACTTCGGGGCGATGTATGTCTAGGGGGTCATCCATCTGAGCGTTTAAATTAATTGGTATAGGGTGTATTAATTGCACGGACAACTAATACTTCAAAAAAGTTAAATTACTATTAAACAGCGCGTACAACTAAAAGTTTTACGCGCTATGCAGCCTTAATTAGGCTCCACTATTTATCTATGAAAATTTAAAATTGGCTTATAGGTCAGAGCGATGCTCCTCTCTGCTAAAATAGCAAATAAGGTTGAACATCCTACATTAAACCATTGCGATCAGCAATATTATTATAAATATACTATTTATAATAATTGATAAAATCTTTACAACCTTGTTCAATCAATTTAAAAACCGGATCAAACTGATTATCATCGTAATAAGGGTCGGGAACGGTGGCTGACCCTAAGAGTAATTTTACTTTTTTTCTGTCTTTATCACTCCGGGCAAGAGTTAACACATTGGCAAGATTTGACCTATCCATGACAAGAATATGGTCAAATGCATCAAAATCCGTTGGACTAAATAAGCGGCAAACCTGCCTGCTGATGTCAATACCGTAATTGCGCGCTATTTTTACTGACCGGCGGTCGGGCCCTTCGCCTACGTGCCAATTACCGGTGCCTGCCGAGTCGACGATCCAGTTCAATCCTGCCTTATCTGCCAGATGCTGCATAATGCCCTCTGCCAGCGGCGAGCGACATATATTGCCCAGACATACCATGAGTATTTTCATTATGAAAATGTGTAGATGTGCGGATATGCAGATGTGCAGATTTTAAGGCCTACGCTCAATGAGCATTTGCACATTTTCTCATCTGCATTTCTGCACATCATAAAATCATCCAAATAATTGATTCAACAATCCGGCCAATCTTACACCACCTTTTAGCAGCTGTTGGTTAATTGTGCTGATGTATTTGAAGTTATAATTATACGCTTGAAGTTCTAGTGTCTTAGCTTCAGCAATAACTTTGGTTGATATTTCTTCGGATTCAAATACCCATTTGGTTATAGGGGCTTTTTGCCAGTCAGCACGTTGTGCAGCTGTGGTGTGGTTTATTAGTGCCGCATATTCTGTATAACTAAATGCCTGAAAATCTATCAGCTTGCTGTCCCATATGGTGTGCAGATTGGTTGATTCATTAAACCATTGTAATTTAATGCTATTACCCCCTTGCGTTCCATTTAGCGCAGCATGCATGGGTTGATGTATGTCTTCTACTAAATGTATTAACATGCGCAGATACATCAACTTTTTATCTTGCGGCAAAGTCTTTTTCTTTAACTCTCCAACAAAAAATTTAAGCTTTGTGTAGGCATCTTCAGTGTTATCATGTTCCAGATATTCTGTCAATTCAGGATAGCTCATTTGTCGGTCAAAATCAACAAAGTGCCATATTTCTGTATATTTATAATTAGGGTCAGAGCGTACAAAATCAGCCCAGTTACCTGCTACTGAAACCGGCTCATTACCTAATATTTTTTTGATGGCCGCGCGCGCCTTTGGTGTTAAATAACTATCAGCTATTTGGCCGGTTATTCGATGCCCATTTGCTCCCCATGCCATAGTTTGCAGCGGGATATAAAACAAAATTATAGCGGCGATGATCTTTTTCATTGCTTTCATATAGTACAAGGGTTTGGGGTTACAAGTTATTTTATTTATCAAACGTAAGTTAACAGGAATAACGTTAGATGTGCTTGAAAATTGAACAAGTGAATCACTTTTGTGAGATACTTTGAACACATCCTGATATACCCCTGACCGGAAGCATCCCTCCGGGCCTTTAAGACTAAAATCGCTATTGCAAAAATTGCCCTTAATGCGTAAGGTATCGTTTGTTTCCTGATAAGTGCCCCGGAAGTATTCGGTCCATTTACCCGAGTTCATGCAAGTGTCGTACCCATTATTTACTTTACTGAAGCTTCGGATGGTGCCGTATACGGAATCGCAGCTAAACCTAAACTCATATAAAGAATAGTTAAGCAACTGCTTTTGCATGGCGATGCTGTCCTGTTTCCACTCGCCTTGCAGATAAGCTTCGCCTTTACCCTGCAGGCTTGGGTTTAAAGAACAAGCGCTTATAAAAAAGCAAAAGGCGTAAAGGAGAAAGGGGAAAGCTTTTTGCATTTTGTATATTAAAAGAACTCTCATTCTGATCCGTCGGTTGGCGAATCAGAATGAGAGTAGTTAAGGCAATTATTTCAAACTGCCAATCATGTCCTCGGGGCGCACCCATTCGTCAAACTGTTCGTTGGTTAGGTAACCTAAACTAATAGCAGCCTCGCGCAATGATGAGCCATTGTTTAATGCTGTTTTAGCAATTTTAGCAGCTTTTTCGTAACCAATATGCGGGTTAAGCGCCGTAACCAACATCAACGAGTTCTCCAGGTGTTTTTTGATGCCTTCGTAATTAGGCTCTATACCGACTGCGCAATTGTTATTGAACGATACGCACGCATCGCCAATCAATCTGGCTGACTGCAGAAAGTTAGCCGCCATTACCGGTTTAAATACATTCAACTCATAATGGCCATTAGAGCCCGCTATTGATATGGTGACGTCATTACCCATAACCTGAGCGGCAACCATAGTTACAGCTTCGTTTTGAGTAGGATTAACCTTGCCCGGCATAATTGATGAACCCGGCTCGTTATCAGGAATATGGATCTCGCCGATACCAGAGCGCGGACCAGAAGCCAGCATACGGATATCGTTAGCTATTTTCATTAGGGATACAGCGATTTGCTTTAAAGCGCCGTGGCTCTCAACAATAGCATCATGCGCAGCCAAAGCTTCAAACTTATTTTCGGCAGTGCGGAAAGGCAGACCGGTAAATTGAGCTATATATTCTGCAACTTTAACATCATATCCTTGCGGCGTATTAATGCCTGTACCAACTGCAGTACCGCCTAAAGCCAATTCAGAAAGGTGATCTAGCGTGTTGCGCAAAGCCTTTAAGCCGTGGTTTAGTTGTGATACATAACCAGAAAACTCCTGACCCAGTGTAAGCGGCGTAGCATCCATTAAGTGTGTACGGCCAATTTTAACGACGCTTTTAAACGCTTCTGTTTTAGCCTGCAAAGTATCGCGCAGTTTTTCAACACCGGGGATGGTAACATCCATCAGCATTTTATAAGCCGCAATATGCATTGCCGTTGGGTAAGTATCATTTGATGATTGCGATTTATTTACGTCATCATTAGGGTGGATAAAGGTTTTGCCTTCGCCTAGTTTATTCCCTGCTATAACGTGCGCCCTGTTGGCAACAACCTCGTTCACGTTCATGTTTGATTGCGTGCCCGAACCGGTTTGCCAAATTACCAAGGGAAATTCTCCGACAAGGTCACCTGCGAGTATCTCATCACACACGTTACCAATCAGATCGCGTTTTTCTGCAGCTAATACGCCCAGATCTGTATTGGTATAAGCAGCGGCTTTTTTAAGAAAAGCAAATGCCTCAATAATTTCCTTCGGCATTGATGCTTCCGCGCCTATTTTAAAGTTGTTACGCGAGCGTTGGGTTTGTGCGCCCCAGTATTTGTCGGCGGGTACCTCAACAGGCCCCATAGTATCGTGTTCGGTTCTGAAACTCATTGGTGTAAAAATATTTTTCAGGCGCAAAGGTAGGGCTAAAAGGCTTGCTAAATAAATTTAATATGTAAAAAAATAGCCTAACTTTTGTGAGTTTCCGGTCTGTTTTAAAACCGGCGGCTTCTCAGTAAACAGCTAAATTTGTCCAAATACTAATGCCGGGCGCTTGATTACTGTTTGTGCATTGCTTAAGTTTAAGTATCAATGCAGTTTTACATCAACAAACCTAAAACAACAAATCATGAAACTGCCCTTTAAAAACATAGTTCTGGCTGCAATTATATGTATTACATGTAGTGCCGCTTTTTGTCAGCGCATAACCGAAGCCGAATTTTATAAAAACAGAGTTATGGACGGAGGTTGGTGGGTTGATACCACCAAAGCCACCCCGCAGCAAATGGCACGTATACACAAGGGTTTTAAAGCGAGGACTCTGGCTAAAGACCATTATTATTTTGACTACCCATACAAAATGATCGGCGTACGATTTACCCCCGGAAAAAGCGGTAAAAAAAGCGAGGTATATGAGGGCAACAAATGGGGGTCTATAAGTGGCAAAAAATATAAGAGCATCCTGATTGGCGGGGATGCCGGTGTTGAATTCTCAGCGCTGGATATTACGGAGGCCAATGCCGGCGATTTTAGATATCACGTCGTACAAAATGAAAAAAGAGAACTTGTATCATGGACCAAGCCGTCTGTATTCAAAAAAACTGCAGATGGAAAAGTTACCTACGCATACTTGGGGAAATTTGATTATGTACCAGGGCAGGTATTAAAAGTTGAAATATACAACATACGTAACTACGCTAACCTGGATGCAGCCGTTATGGATTGGCGAAAAGTAGAGCGGCCTAAAATTTTAAGTGTAGTAAAATATTTTTCAAAGAGATTTGATCGCATGGGCGAACCATCGGCTGGTAAACTGCTGACAGATCTGAGGCAAACCAAAGAAGCTTATTTTGACAGGGTGAAGGGCAACATGTCCAATCGCCCTAGTAAGATTAATGACTTCATAGAAACTACTGACCCTAAGGATATAAAATTCAGGGCTGACGATTCTGTCAAAAACATCACGTTTTGGATAAATAATCCTAATATCAACCATCGTTACAAAGTACAACTGGAGAAGGTTGGCGACAACGGTAAAGAGACCATACAGCTTACGCAAGCAAATGACTATATTGAGGTTAGCCGCGAGTTTTGGAAAACGCCGGGTAAGTATACCTTTACAATTACGCCCAGGCTGCAAAGGCATGGAGGGTCGCCGGTGTTTTTGTTAGATAGTTTAGCAACCAGCATAAGTTTCACCGTGCTGCCTTCCGAAAATAAAGACATCCCTTTAAAAACGGTGGTAGCAATCATCCTAACATTAATGACGGCAGCTGCCATAATGTTTACCATCTTCCGCAACAGGCAAAAACGTAAACTGGCGCAAGAGTCGCAAAACAGGCAGATAGCCACACTGCAATTGCAATCAGTAAGGGCGCAGTTAAACCCGCATTTTATTTTTAATGCCCTGGCGGGTATACAAAATCTGATAAACAAAAACGCTATTGAGGATGCTAATAAATATTTAACCCGTTTTGCTAAACTAACCCGTAATGTTTTAGACGAAGGACAAAAGGACCTGATTAGCATTGAGCAGGAAATCAATTTGCTGGATTATTACCTGCAAATGGAGCAAACGCGCTTCGGCTTTAATTTTAATATAAAAGTTGATGATGAAATCGATCAACAAATCGAGATTCCTGCTATGCTGCTACAGCCTTTTGCAGAGAATGCTGTTAAGCACGGCATATCGGCCCTGAAAGAAAAGGGACAAGTGGATGTAATTATATCACAAAGCGGGAATGATATTTTGCTGAAAGTGCAAGATAATGGCAAGGGCTTCCATCCTCAAGCAACCGACGGCAAAGGCATAAAACTTTGCAAAGAACGGATAGCGCTGTTCAATTCTATCCATAAAAAAACGCCTATATTGCTGCATATAAAACCGGCGGATAACGGTACTTTGATCGTTATCGAACTAAAAAACTGGCTGTAAGGAATGAGGGCAATTATTGTCGACGACGAAGTATCAAACCAGGAAAACCTGCATCAGCTGCTTAAAACATATGCAGCTGATGTACAGGTAGTGGCGGTGGCAGGCGACGTTAACGAAGCCGCCATGGCCATAAAAACGCACCGGCCCGAACTGGTTTTTCTGGACATTCAGTTGCATGGGCAATCAGGGTTTGATCTGTTGAAGCAATTAGATGCTATAGACTTCGCAGTAATATTTGTAACTGCATATGATCAATACGGCATCCAAGCTGTAAAGTTTGCCGCGTTAGATTATCTGTTAAAACCAATTGATATTGATGAGCTTACCGCTGCTGTAGACAAGGCACGTAAAGCCGTACAGCAAACAAAAAAACATGAGCGGTTGGACCATTTGCTGGAGTATCTGAAAGACGAAAAGCAGGTTAGTCCGCGTATTGCGCTGCCCATGTTTGGGGAAACGCGGTATGTAAACGTAAATGAGATTATGCGCTGCGAAGCTGATAATACTTATACCCGCTTTTACCTGACAAATGGCGAACAGGTACTGGTATCGAAAACGCTAAAGGAATATGCCGATATGCTGGCGCGATACAGCTTTTTACGCACCCACCAAACCCACTTAATTAATACAACCCACATTAAAAGTTGGATACGCGAGGACGGCGGCAGTTTAATGTTAAATGATGGCACCAAGATCCCTATCTCCAAGATTAACCGCATTAAAGTGAAGGAAATGCTGGCGGCGCAGTTTAAATTATGATGTTTTTGGCCTAAACCTTATCATTCATCGCGTTAAATAACTTAACTGCCTGCACAGCTTCCTTTACATCATGCACACGCAAAATAGACGCGCCTTTTGTTAGGGCGATGGTATTTAAAACAGTGGTACCGTTTAACGCTTCATCGGCTGTGATGCCTAAAGTTCCATGGATCATTTTTTTACGGGAAACACCTGCCAACAGCGGCAAACCCAATTGTTGAAACTCTGCCAATCGTTGCAGCAATTTATAACCATGTTCCGGCTTTTTAGCAAAACCAAAGCCTGGGTCAATTATAATATCGTTAACGCCCAATTGCCTTAATTGATGAATGCGTGCGGTAAAATAGTCAAGCACTTCGTTAAACACATCGTCATAAACGGCTAGCTGGGTCATGGTTTTGGGGTTGCCTTTCATGTGCATTAAAATATAGGGCACTTTCAGCTTGGCAACGGTACTAAACATTTGGTCGTCCAGTTGTCCGCCTGATATGTCATTAATGATATGCGCCCCGGCATTTATTGCGTCTTCAGCCACCACAGCACGGAAAGTATCTATTGATAAAATTGCTCCAGGGAAATTTTCGGTAATAGCTTCAACAACTGGCAAAAGACGATCCAGCTCTTCCTGCACAGAAATATCATCCGCCCCGGGGCGGGACGAGTAAGCGCCAAGATCCAAAAATACAGCACCTTCGCTAAGCATTTTTTCAGCTTGTTTTAAAGCATCCTCAACAGCAGGTTGGCGGCTACCTTCAAAAAAAGAATCGGGTGTTAGGTTGATAATGCCCATCACTTTAGGCATGCTCAGATCAATGAGTTTACCTCCCGCGTTCAGCGTTGTCTTTTTATGAAAAAATGTATCTTTAGCCACTGGTAGTCCTGTTGAAATGTTTTAATGCCGTAAAGTTACTCATATAAATAACTTTATGTAAAACGGCGTAAAGACATTCAACTAACAACCCGCAACATACAACATCAATAAAATAGTGAATAATACATCAGCCGAATATGACGCAGTGATAGCCTTAAGCAAGGGGCTTTTTATGAAGAAAACACACGACTATGGTACGGCCTGGCGCATCCTTCGCCCGGAGTCTATCACAGATCAGATCTTTATAAAAGCCCAACGCATCCGCACGCTCGAAGAAAAAAAAGTGTCCAAAGTTGATGAAGATATCACCGGCGAATACATCGGCATAGTTAATTACTGTATCATAGCTATGATGCAATTGGAGTGCGACGAAAGCACACCGGTTGAGCTCCCGGCAGAACAAGTTAATGGCTTATTTGATGAGAAGGCCAATGAAACCAAAGAGCTAATGTTTGCTAAAAACCACGATTATGGCGAGGCCTGGCGCGATATGCGTATCAGTTCGTTAACAGATCTGATATTGATGAAACTGCTGCGTGTAAAGCAGATTGAAGACAATAAAGGCTTAACACTGGCATCCGAAGGTATAAAAGCCAACTACCAGGATATATTGAACTACTCAGTATTCGCGCTGATAAAATTAGGAGTGAAATGAAAAATGGCCTAATATGGTTTTGCCGCATTTTTGTTGGCCTACTGTTTATTTTCTCGGGCCTGATAAAGATCAACGACCCACTGGGCTTTTCTTATAAGCTGGTTGAGTACTTCGAAGTTTTCCATATTACCTTTTTAAATGGGTTGGCTTTAAGCTTATCTATCATTCTATGCGCCCTGGAGATAATAATGGGTTTTGCGTTGCTGATAGGGGTACGCGCCAAACAAAATGCATTGGGATTATTGCTGCTCATTATTTTCTTTTCGTTCCTTACATTTTACTCAGCGGCATTTAAAGTGGTGCAAACCTGCGGTTGCTTTGGCGATGCTATTCCGTTAACGCCATGGCAATCGTTCAGTAAAGACCTTATTTTGCTGGTGTTAATATTGGTGCTTTTTAAAAACAAGGAATGCATTAAGCCATTGTTCAGCGCCAAAATGGGCGATAAGCTGCTTATTGCTGCAACTGTTGTGTCGTTAGGCTTCGGCTTATTCACCTATAACTTTCTGCCTGTAGTTGATTTTTTACCTTATAAAGTGGGCGCAAATATCCCGGATGCAATGAAAACGCCACCGGGCGCTATACCAGACGAGTACGAAGTAAATTATAACCTGAAAAACAAAAAAACCGGCGCAACTAAAGAAGTTACCGATAAAGAGTACCTAAGCAGCGGGATATGGAAAGATGCCAACTGGGAAGTCGTTGGCAACCCGGAAAGTAAGTTGATAAAAAAAGGTTTCACGCCAAAAATACAGGACCTTGCCATACAGGATGCCCAAGGCAATAATTACACGCCCGAACTATTAGCTAACCCCTTTAACAGTTTGTTTATTGTTGCGTATGATCTAAGCAAGACGGATACTGCTGCCATTATCCGTATAAATGCGTTGGCTATAAACTTAACCCGAAGCTTTAATACGCGTACCATATTGCTTACCTCGGCGTCTGAAACAGAAGCTACCGCTTTTGCAAAACGTTATCATCTGGTAAGCGAAATTTTTTATGCCGATGGGGTTCCGCTTAAATCAATGATAAGGGCCAACCCGGGGGTTATGTTGTTAAAGGCCGGTACTATACTAGACAAATGGCACTACCATACCGTACCCGATTACGACCAAATGGTTAAAAAATACTTCCCGCAGCAATGATAGGCCGCTACCTGCTCCGCAAGTTTTTATACAGCCAGGCGGTTATGCTGGGCATTGTGGTAGTGGTATTCTTTCTTTTTAACGTACTTCCCGTTGATCCCGCGCGGATGACGCAGGGCCAGCGTGGCGACGTGCAATCATTACAAGCCGTACGCAAAGAGTTTGGTTTGGATAAGCCCCTGCCGGTTCAATTCGCTTACTATATTAATGATCTTTCTCCTGTTGGCATCCATTTAAAAACAGACAAAGAGCGGTATAACTTTGTACCACTTATAAGCGTTTCCGATTCCAAAACATTGGCCTTAAAATGGCCATACCTACGTCGCTCCTACCAAACCAGTAAAGATGTTGTTTCGCTATTGTTAGAGGTAGTTCCTAATACGCTGGTTTTGGCCACTACCGCCATGATATTTGCTATTGCCCTGGGTGTTTTTTTAGGGATTTTGAGCGCATTATATAAAGACACCTGGGTTGACCGGCTTGCCCTGGCGTTTTCAACTTTGGGGATATCCGCGCCATCTTTTTTTGCAGGGATCATCATCGCCTGGATCTTCGGCTTTGTGTTAAGCAATTACACGGGGCTAAACATGTCCGGCAGTTTATATGGGTATGATCCTTTTAAAGGCGAAGTAATTAATTGGAAGAACCTGATATTACCAATGGTAACACTTGGCATGCGGCCACTGGCCATTATTGTTCAGCTAACGCGTAATGCAATGCTTGACGTTTTAAGTCAGGATTATATTCGTACCGCCAAAGCTAAGGGACTTAGCCGCGGAGCTATTATTTATCGGCATGCTCTAAAAAATGCGCTTAACCCCGTTGTTACCGCCATTGCCAATTGGTTTGCATCGTTAATGGCGGGCTCCTTCTTTGTGGAGTACATCTTTGGTTATAACGGTTTAGGCAAAACCACAGTGCATGCACTCGAAATGTCGGATTTTCCGGTGGTAATGGGCGCTATTTTGTTCATCGCCTTTATTTTTGTGGTGATCAATATCCTGGTAGATATTATTTATGTTTGGATAGATCCGAGAGTTAAATTACAATGAAAATATTTTTTGTAGGTTTTATGGGATGCGGCAAAACCACCTGGGGCCGCAAGCTGGCTAACAGGCTGGAGTACGAGTTTATTGATCTGGACAAGGTATTTGAAGAGCAGGTTGGTACAACTATTACCGAATATTTTACCAAGCACGGGCAGGATGCCTTTCGCCTGCTGGAATCAAAGATCCTTAAAGAAACTGCTTATACAGAAAATGTAGTGGTATCAACGGGCGGTGGACTGCCCGTGTTTTTTGATAACATGGCGTGGATGAATGCGAATGGTAAAACTCTCTACATAAAATTAACGCCGGCAACATTAGCAGAACGTTTGGATAAAGGCAAAACAACCCGCCCGCTTATTCTGGGTAAGCATGGTGATGAGCTGGTTGCTTTCATAGCCGAAAAACTGGCAGAACGCGAAAGCTTTTATGAGCAGGCCACCTATATTGTTGACGGCATAACCATGAGCCCCGACTCGTTAGCCGACCTGGTTAATGCCTGATCAAGCTTAAAACAGCGTCGTTTGCTTACCCCCTTTGGGGATGAACAGCGTATGATCCAACGGCGGCATCTCTCGCCCCGCTAAAAAGCGATTACATGCCATTTTAAATAACTGATGGATAGATTGCGCTATTTGTCCATCCCCGCTCATACGCCGTCCAAAATCGCTGTCATTTAAATTGCCGCCGTGGCAGGCTTTTATGGCGTTTAGTACCTTTTCTGCTCTATCAGGGAACGCT
>CBFGNU010000030.1:0-21378 GCA_965650195.1 uncultured Mucilaginibacter sp.
CATACAAGCATCTTTTGCAATAATTATAACCCTGCTTACCGGTGTTACCCAGTTTTTAAAATACAAAAAAACCAATACCACCCAGTTTTTCATAACTACAACTGTTTACATTGGTGTAGCTGCCTTGCTAACGGGCGCTATAGCTTATTTAACCGGCGTTTATAAGCTCAACTTCGCGTTTGTATTGGTTATGCTGGGCGGTATCTATTCTATATTAGCTAACGGCAAAGTATTGGCTGATGCCATAAAAGGTAAATTTAAACTGGCGGGCTCGGCAGTGGCGCATATTGGTTTTGGTTTGATAATGGTTGGCGCACTTATTTCTGCGGGTACCAGTAAGGTTATATCAGAAAATACGACCGGCGAGCAGTATACTGAAGAGTTTATTAAGGGAAAAAACAATCCGTTGGAGAATGTCACCATGTACAAAAACACGCCTGTGCAAATGGGCAAGTACCAGGTGACTTACGTAGGCGACTCTATAGCGCCACCAAACCATTACTTTAAAGTGCAATACAAAGCATTTGATAAAGATGGCAAGATTACCGAAGAGTTTGTGTTGAAACCCAATGCGCAGGCCAACCGCAAAATGGGCTTGATCTCTTCCCCTGATACACGGCATTATTTGTTCAGCGATATCTATACCCACGTAAACATGGCAAATGCCATCACCTATGATGAAACTGCCGAGGCAGATAGCCATGAAGGGGAGGATGATGCCAGTAAGTATGAAGCACCTTTAGTTTATGAGGTTGCGGTAGGAGATACCCTGCCATTCAGGGAGGGCTATGTGTTGCTTCAAAGCATATCGAAAGTTGATAAGGTAAAAAGCATAGAGCTTAACGAGAAAGATGTGGCTGTTGAAGCTAAATTACAAGTGGTATCAAACGGTAAAACGTACACGGCCACACCAATTTACCTGATAAAGAATAGTAACGCTTTTGATTTTGCTCACAAAGTAGACGATCTGGGTATAAAGCTTCGCTTCTCTAAAATAATTCCGGAGAAGAATATGGTGGAGATCACCCTGTACCAGCAGCCACCAAGCGCACGTAAATATATAGTGATGCGTGCTATTCAGTTCCCTTTTATAAACCTATTATGGGCGGGTACCATAATAATGGTAATTGGTACGCTGATGGCTATATTCAGAAGAAATAAGGAACTGAAAACAGTATAATATAGTAAACCTTACTGTTATTTAATTCATTGTAAAGCCTTGTAGTAACAGGGCTTTACTGTTTTATAACGTTTTTAAATATTCCAAGAAAAGATGCAACGCCTTTTTTTTGCTTTCTGTTAATTCAAAATCTATCTTATTCATTAAGTAATCATGAATATCGAAATCATCCCTTTCCGGTATTTCGGCAAATAAAGCTTCGCGGTGCTGTAAGCCGTATTTTAGCGAGGCGTTAAACTCATCCACAAAGGTTTGTGGGATAGGCTTGTTAGCTATCCATGCTGCAAAAACAAAGGGCAATCCGGTAAATTTATGCCACTCACCGGCCAGATCGTATGCAAAAGCGAATTTTTCCTTTTTTCCGAACGTGCGATCACCTATTTGCACAAAGGCTGTTTCGTTATCGGTTAAGTTAGAATAATCAGGAGCATCCGTTATAAATTCCGGACTTACCTTCCAGTAATTTTTAAGGAGTACACGGGCTAAATTATTGGATGTACGCGATTCAGGGTCAAGCTGAAGCCGCTTTATTTGATGGATCTCGCAATTGCTGAATATAAATACAGAATTAACCGCTCCTGTTGCCCCGATGCAATAGTCGGCTACAATGTCCCAATAGGGCATATTAAGCGTAGCAGCCACGGGGATAAGCCCTATATCAACCTGGTTGTCTATAACCTTTTGCGCACAATCAGCAGGTATATCCAAACTCAGTTCTATTTTATTTATAAGGTCGGTATGTTGAATGCCGTATATAAAAGGCTTGGAATTAGTATAACTAACTGCCGAAATTCTTATTTTTTCCACGTATGGCTTTCAGTGATGTTTTAAATGTTCTGCGTTGTTAAAATCGGCTATTTTGAATTTGCTGCCGTCAAATATCACCTTATACAATACAAGGTTCTGGTGCGGAAAATCTTCTGCCTCGCTTGCAGGCTTACCTGTTAGCAAACATAAAAACAAACGCATTGCCCTGCCATGCATACATATCAGAACGGTTTCTTCCTCCGGGTGTGACATAATTATCTCCAGCGCCTCACGCTGCCTTGCCTGCACTTCATTCGGGCTTTCACCACCTTCAAATTTGCTGTCAAGGTTTCCGGCTACCCAATCTCTAACAATGTGTAAAAATGCAGCCTTGGTTTCGGGTGTGCTGGGCTGCCCTTCATGTACGCCCCATGCCAGTTCATCAAGGCCCGGAAGTTTTTCATACGGTATCCCCTGATCAATAAACTGCTGTATGCTTTGCTGCGTGCGTTTTAGGGCCGATATGTAAATCTTGTCAAAAGAAACATTTTTATAAGCGTGGTAAAATTGATCGGCCTGGCGGCGGCCTTCATCATTCAGGTCGGTATCTTTACCGCGCCCCTGCACTATACCCAGCCTGTTTAATTCTGTTTGTCCGTGGCGGACTATATAAAGTGTCTTAGTCATTAGTAAATTGTCATTGGTCTTTAGTTATTTAATTATTGATGATACAGCTATGAACCATCAACTATGAACCATGACCTAATTAATCACCGGCAGCTTATAAAACTGCGGCTTCTTTTCCTCGGCAAACTGATGATCTTTATAATCAGTAACTACATTGTATAAAGTATCGCGCTCTATTGGGTGGCGGCCCACTTGCTTTATCAGTTCCACTAATTCTTTGGTGCTCATGGCGGGTGTCTGCTCTTCAGCGCCGGCCATTGAATATATCTTGGTGGTATCGTCTAAAGTACCGTCTATATCATCTACACCAAAATTGAGCGATAATTGTGCCGTGTTACGGCTTATCATGGCCCAGTAAGCCTTTATGTGGTCAAAGTTATCCAAATATATACGTGCGATGGCATAGTTGCGCAGATCCTCTATAACGCTCACCTCAGGCACATGCGACATCTGGTTATCTTTATTGCGGAATTTAAGCGGGATAAAAGTCTGGAAGCCGCCTGTTTTGTCTTGTAACTTACGTAAGCGATCCATATGATCAACCCGGTGATGAAACTCTTCAATATGCCCGTAAAGCATAGTGGCGTTGGAGCGGCCGCCTAATTTGTGCCATTCCTCGTGGATATCCAGCCATTGTTGCGATGTACACTTATCCTTCGCTATCTGGTCGCGGATCCCTTCATCAAATATTTCTGCACCACCGCCGGGGATAGAGCCTAAACCGGCATCCATCATCATTTTCATGCCGGTGGCGTTATCTATTTTAGCTTTTTTAAATATGTAATGATATTCTACCGGGGTTAAGGCTTTTACATGCAGATCAGGCCTGTGCGCCCTTATTTTGCTGAAAAGCTCCGCATAAAAGGGTACATCATACTGTGGTAATACGCCGCCAACAATATGTACTTCGGTAACAGGTTCGCCATCATATTTTTTTACGATGTCGAACATTTCGTCCATGGTATATTCCCAGCCTTCTGATCGTTGTTTTATAAGCCTGGAGTACGAGCAGAATTTACAGTCGTAAACGCAGAGGTTAGTAGGCTCAATATGAAAATTGCGGTTAAAATAAGTTACATCGCCGTGGCGCTGTTCGCGAATATAATTGGCCAAAGTGCCCAGATAGGCCAGCTCGCCTTTTTGATAAAGTAAAACGCCATCGTCAAAACTGATGCGTTCATTGTTCAGCACCTTCTCTGCAATTCTTTTCAGATCAGCAGAGAGGCCGGGATCTTGTAGTAATACTTGTAATCTGCCTTCAGCTCCCATTAAAAATCTTTTGGCAAAAGTAACAAATGTTAATGTAATGATAGTGCAACTTTTATGGATAAACTGCAGATGTGGACCGAAGAATTAGCTTGTTCTGCTTTATAAAATGGATGATTAGATACGATACCGCTGAACCAATATTTAATCAAAAAAGCATTCTCTCAGGTGTTTCACTGTGAAACAAAAAAGCGTATTTTCACAATCGTTTAATAATCAAATGATTAACCAATATTTACAGCTAAATTTCCTGACGAATAAGTCGTTTCATTTTGTTTCACTTGAAAAATTAAACCATTAATATTCAACATTTTACAAAAAAAAGCATTTCAAGTGTTTCATATTGTATCACATTCATATGAAACGGAACACCCTGCAAATTGCCTATTTTTTGCCGTGCTCCAGTATGTAGTCGGCCATTGTATTAATGTCAACCAATGCCTTGCGGCCTTCTTTGGGGTCGTTAATACTGATACCGTATTCTTTTTTAAGCAGCACTATCAATTCAAGCGAATCAATCGAATCTAGACCTAAACCGTCGCCAAATAAAGGCTCATCGTCTTTAATGTCGGCAGGGGTAAGGTCTGTTAAGTTTAAAAACTGTATTATTTGTGTTTTTAGTTGCTCTTTTAATGCTGCTTTTTCCATCAGGCAATTATATTAAATTTTTTCTTTTAAGGCCGATGTAAGTTAACAACTGAAAGGCCCCGGTAATAAGTAATATGGATAGAATATTGTTTAGAATATATTTTAACTGTGCGCCTTCTAAAAACAGGCTGTAATAGGCATCAAGAACCCAATGCATTGGCGAGGCGCTGGCCAGCGTTTTAGCCAAACCCTGCATAGCAAAACTGGGCACCATAAGCCCGCCAATACAAGCCAGTATAACGATGGATATAGCACCAAATCCGTTAGATTGCTCATGTGTTGAAGCAAAGACGCCCACGCAAATGGCATAGCTAACCGCGCACCAACCACAAACAAGCGTTACTACAAACGTTCCAAAAACATCATTAGGAACATTAAGCGCGGGCAAACCAATAACCGGGAACAGCCAGATCCCCATTGAGAAAATCACTGCTGCCTGTAGCAAAGTAACCACGAGGTAGGTGAGCTGTTTTGATAATATGCCAATAGCATAACTGGTAGGCAGCGTTTTTAAACGGATAAAACTGCCGCTAATCTTTTCCCTAACCACACTACCACCCAAGGACATGATAATAAAGAACATGGCGAAGATAGTCCACGCGGGTACGTTGTGTTGTGCTGCATTAGGTGTAGTATGAGTGCCGTCTTTTGATGCCGCTATCATGTTGATCTTGGTATCAGCGCTAAGCATTTGTTTTTCCAGTGCTTCGGGCATTTCCTTTTCGTTGGTATTGTAGTACAATGTACGCAGGGTTTGGCGGCTTTCTACCAACTGCATAGCACTTTGTATGGCCCCCTGTATTGAAAAGCGTAGCGATTGCTGTAAAACAGGGTTGTAATACACCTTAAAGGCATCAATAGTTGGGGCAGACGTGTTTAAACTATCTGCGCTGCCGTTAAATTCGGCCATGGCCTTATCTGCCGAGCTCGCTGCCTTAGCCAAAACTTGTTCCGAATAGTTGTTCGGGATGATGATGCCAAGCATGGCGTCGTTTTGGTCCATGTAACGCATCAGGCTATCAGAACCGGTTCCCTTGGGAGTTATAACTTTGAATAGCCCTATCTTGTCAATGTCTTTAATAAGTTGACCGCCTGATTTCCCCGTATCAAGGTTAAATACCACCGCAGGGATCTTGTTTTTATTTACCAACTGAAAGGTGCTGTTTTGAATACTTGTTACCACAACCACCAATACGATGGGCATCACAAACATCAAAGCAATGCCTATCCTATCGCGAAGCAATATCCTAACGTCTTTCTTTATGGTTATCCAGAGTTTAAACATTAGTCGCGCAGGGCTTTGCCGGTTAGGTCAATAAACAATTCTTCCAATGTTTTATGGCGATGCTCCTCTAATACCGTGTCGATGTCGCCTTCAGCTATAATTTGCCCGGCATCAATAAACGCTATGTGCTTGCAAAGATCCTCCGCTTCACTCAACTGATGCGAGGTGTATATAAGTGTAGCGCCGTTATTATTCAGCGTTTGCAGGTAATCCATAATAGCGTGGCGCGTATGTACATCCACACCGACGGTAGGCTCATCTAAAAAAATGATCTCCGGGTTATGAATTACACCAATAGCAAGGTTGACCCTTCTCTTCATCCCGCCCGAAAACTTACCTACAGCTTTATTTCGAACCTCTTCTAAACCAAGGATATTTAAAAGCTCATCAGTGCGCTGAGCTATCTGCGTTTTATTTAATCCCGCCCAGGCCCCAAAAAACTCCAGGTTTTCGGCTGGTGATAGCTCTTGGTAAAAAGAAAAGTCCTGTGGTACAAAACCGAACAGACGGTTGGCCGCTTTGTCGGAAGTGTTTACATCTTTGCCTGACAGTTTTACACTACCGATATCGGCTTTGAGTACGCCGGTCATCAGGTTCATTAGCGTGGTTTTGCCGGCACCGTTGGGCCCAAACAAACCGAAGCGTTCACCCTTGGCTACTTGCAGATTAAGGCCCGAAAACGATACATGGTCATTTCCCGGATATCTGAATCCCAGGTTCTCAATACTTACCGCCCAATTGCTTAATGCCATTTTATATTTTTTAGCGCGATGAACGCTTTTTTCTCAATTTCGGCAACTTCTAACAGGTAGTCGCCCATAGTATCAAAATCAGCCTGACTACCTAAACGACCCTTGTAAATTCCCGCAGCATGAACAGCCGCAGTGCGCCAAAGATCGCCGCTCTCGGTAAAAGTTTGTGCTATTTCCAACAGTTCGTCCTGTTTAGTATAAGGATGAGCCTCCTGTAAAAACGCCCCGTAAATATACCGAAAACCGCCGCCGCCTGTGCCTATCTCTTCCTGCATGCGCACAAGTTGGGCTAAATATAATCCGGCTTCTTTAGGACCTAGCTTGTCGAGCCATTTTTTTATGCGCCTGCCGGTAAATCTAATGCCGTTAATGCCTGCAATTGGCCCGGGCATCAACATATTGCTTGCATTCTTTTTAATTCCGCTAATGATGCCACGTTTTATCTGCTCATCGGTAACCGGTTTGTGTTCTTTGGGATAGTATAATTGTCCTCTCGGAGCCAGGGCTCCCTTGGCAAAACGTACGCGCTCCAGCTCGTATGGTGTCATGACGTTTGTCCCTTCCATAACCGGGTCGCTTACCTGGTAATTGCCGTCCTCGGTACCAAAAACAATAATATTATGGGCGTTAAAATGGAAACGGTACTCTTTGGGGAAATAGGGTAGATAGTAAACACCCACCTGGCAACCAACGGGGTGCCCCTCTGCGAGCCGTTCATTCAGAAATTTCTCTGCAGCTTCTTTTGAGTAGAACTTCTTGCGCACAACCGGAATGTCCAGTGCCTTGCAGGTACGATTGAATATTAAACCAGGCAGCGTGCGAAATGCAATTACCGGCCCGTTATTGATCTTTAAAAAAGGAATATATACAAAAAAAAGACCGGCACCTATCCCAAAAGCTAAAGGTTCCGTGATCTGTTGTATACCGCTGTTTCTTAATAAACTTGTAGTAACGCCGTTTTCGCAATGGGCGGCTTGTATATGGTTAAAGTCAAGCGTCATTAAAATTCATGTTTTGCAGATCGTTAACGCTTACATTAAATACTTCTGCATATTTCTGCAGCTTTTTGTCGGATAGACCTTTAAACCCTTCAGGTTTTAAATGCCTCTTTACCTGCCATTGCCAAAATCCGGTGTATTCTGCTAACAACTTTATATCCATTAGCCCTTTCTCCATAAAAAGCAGCAGCGGGCTTGCTTCGCTATTCAATACTTTTTGTTTTGCGGCGGCAACGCGGTCGTCAATTTCCTCCCAGGCTTTATCAAGCGCGGTTATTTTAACGTCCCATCCGTTGCTTAATTGGGTAGTATATTTACCTGTTTCGTCCGTAGCATAGCAGACTTCTTTGGTTATTTTACCCAAAGCGCTCATATCCTGCGGAACTTCTTCTTTTTTCATTAGCCCCTTCTAAATCTTCCCCGGTGGGGGAGAGTTTTATAAATTAGATTTAATTTACTTAACTAAAATCAGTTTGGTAACAACGTCATAAAGCCCTCTCCCTTTAGGGGAGGGTTGGGTGGGGCTTAAACCACTGTCAGCATCGCGTACATGTACGAGAAACGCGAACTCTCCGGTACCAACAGCAATATCTTTTCGCCTTTTTTTAGTTTATCGCTGTGGAACAGCTCATCAATCATTAAATAAACCGACGCAGCGCCAACGTTGCCTACAGTAAATAAGTTAATGAACCACTTTTCGTAAGGAATACCGCCACCATAGATTTCCACCAGGTCATATATCTTGCTTTTAAAGAAGTTGCTGGATATATGTGGTAAAAACCAGTCGATATCCTTAGCAGAAAGACCTTTACGATCAAATATTTCTTTTATTTTTTTGCCACCCAGCGGAACGATGTTGTCGCTTAGCAGGTTAATGTCTTGCTTTACACTGAAAATGGATTTGGTCATTATTTCCTCGGGCGTAAAATCCATAAAGCCTTTTATTGACCCGTCCTTTTCCTTATCGCAACCCATATACATACAGGTTTCCATCTCGTTAGCGTAGGATACGCCTTCAATCCAGTCAATACGTAAACTTATGCCTTCTTTGTTCGGCTCATCAGTTAATAAAAAAGCCGATGCGCCATCAGAAAGCATCCAGCGTAAAAACTCTTTTTGAAAAGCAATGAACGGATTGTCAGTTAATTCTTTCAGCTTTTGAGCTTCTTCTTCAAAAACATCAGCTACCAGCAGCCCCGAAAAACGTTCAGAACCAGTGGCAATGGCTTGTTTAGCATCGCCTGTTTTAACAGCCATATAGGCGTATTTAAGCGAATGCATGCCTGCGCAGCATACGCCTGCCGGCGACACCACCTCAATTGCGCGCATTTCGGGCAACCAGCCATGGGTCATCACACCGTGCGAAGGCATCATCTGATCGGGTGACGACGTTCCGCACGATAATAAGTCTATCTCTTTTATTTTTTCAGGATCATTTTTAAATAATTCCTTAACCGCCAGCGCCGTCATTTGCGCATTGGTGTGAGTTGATTTGCCACCTTTTTCCAGAGCGTAGTAGCGGTTAGTAATGGCATTATTGCGCAGTACTATACTTTTTGATTTGGATGGCTTACCATTAATGAAACAGAGGTATTCCTCCATTTCATCATTAGCTACCGGTTTATTAGGTAAAAATTTAGAAGTATCTGTAATATAAACGGGCATGCCTGTTTGTTAGTTTAAATTTAAAAAATGTTGTTTCCTTGCCCTGATGCGTTTGGGCGAGGTAAACCTGAATAATATACCGTCAATTGTGATAACTATTGGCGCACCTGCAAAAAAAGCAATTAATAAATAATATTTAAAAGCCCTTATCCAGGGCAATTTGTTTTTTCTTTTAGAGATAAAATTTGCCCAAACCTTGAATATTTTACCGGCAACTCCCTCAATGATCATTAGGTTGTAGTTTAACACTACTGCCTTTTGCGCATCCAGTTTATCCTGTAAACCATCCCAAGTATAATTATTTAAATGTTCAAGAACAGTTGCGCCAAATACGCGCGTATTTTTTATATCCGCATCAGCAACACCCGGAGGCGGGAAAATGTTTAGATATCTGTCTTTTTTTCCGTGCAGCATCCAATGGAAGATAGTAACGAAGCTTACCGGATTAGGATGCTTATCCACTAAGGCTATGTTCCCCACCAGTTTTGCGCCGCTTTCTCTAATGAGCTTTTTCACCCTTACAAATGCATTCAACCACATATTACGCGCTCCGGTGGCGGTCATTACTGGCGTATTTTTAAGTACAGCTCTTAATTGAGGAGTTTGCATCAATGAGTTGAACGGAATGCTTGGTGAAAGGAACCAGGCCTGATAACCCAGCACTATCAGGTCATACTTAGTTTCCTTCAACTCAAATGGCTCTAAAACAGCGGGTACATCCAGTTGGCAATCGGGCATCACACTAAAAAATGTATCACCTGTCCACGGGAACTTAGGTTCATCAACCAGCCTTACGCGTACTGTTTCAACAGAAACGCCGGCTTCAATTAACGGTGATGTGAAATTTTCTATGATCTCGCCCAATTGGCCTGATTGCGAGTAATAAATAGCCAATACTTTTTTACTCATATGTTAACCAAGATCCTGTGCTTTTAAAATTTTTGAGTTTTTTGTATAACCTAAAATAGCCTGTTGTACAACCGACGGAAGATTCTTGTATTCTTTTAAAATGAACTGCTTATCCGCCTCGAGGTCCTTGTTGTATTTTACAATTTTAGGTGCGTGTTCCTGTATGGCAAGGCGTAAAAAACGGTATTCGGCATTGTCCTGGTCGCTCATCAATGCTGTGTCAAATTTTATCCTTCCCGCTTTAAAGTATTTCAATTTTTCAGCGGGCCGCTTCATCAAACCAGCTTTGCGCATTAAAAGGGCGCCTTCATAGCCTGCCTTATTTGGGGTTGACGAAGCAGTTATGACATCCAATTCTTTGTTTACTTCGTCGAGATCGCCTGACGACATGGCTGCATAAAACGCCGCCTTGTCAAATTTTTGCGGGAGGTTTTTTCCGTTTACCGATGCGACCATCAGCATAAAAAAACAAAAAGAGACTATTTTAAAACCCATATATCAAATCAGCGTAATGGCGAGCAAATATAATTATTTATACACGGCAGCCTAATATGCCCCGGTTATCCTAAAATATCAGGATTTACGCTATTTTAGACGTTTATTTTTCAGAAAGGTTAAGTGGACAGAAACAAAAAGCAATTTTCGGGCTGTTGGGCAATTATTCTGGGCGGATCTAGCGGATTTGGTTTTGCTACTACCAAAAAGCTTGCTGGCCATGGCATGAACGTGGCGGTTTTATACCGCGAAATTGCCGCTGCTGATAAAGCTGTAAAACAAAACTTCGCTGAAATTGCCGCTGAAAATGGGGTGACCATACTCCCGTTTAATATTAACGCTTTAGATGAAAGCGCACGAAAAGGTTTTATAGCTGATTTTGTAAGTAATAAAAAGCGCCAGGTTAAACTACTATTGCATTCTATAGCTCGTGGCAACCTAAAGCCGCTAGTGGCCGATGAAGGCGCCTCGCTAAGCGTTGACGACATCCAACTGACCACCTATGCCATGGCTACAAGTATCTTGGATTGGTCGCGAGACTTGTTGTCTGCTGATGCTTTTAGCGAAGATGCCAGGGTTATCGGACTGACCAGCGAAGGATCGCACAAATATTGGGAGGGTTATGCTGCGGTTTCGGTTGCAAAGGCATCGTTAGAAAGTTTAAATACCTATATGGCAGTTGAACTGGCACCATTTGGCTTAAAAACCAACCTGATACAAGCTGGCGTAACCGCCACGCCATCGCTTAAACGCATACCAGATAGTGAGCGCTTATTAGCCGGTGCCGTACAAAGAAATCCATTTAAAAGATTAACAAAACCAGAGGACGTTGCAAACGTTATATACCTGCTTTGTACACCTGAGGCTGCGTGGATAAATGGTGCTGTGATACATGTTGACGGGGGAGAGCATTGCAGGTAGTTGATAGTTCATGGGTGATAGTTCATAGCTATCGCAGGATACCCAATGACTAGTGATACGATGACCAATGACTATTAATAAATGAACGACATATTAAACTATCTTCCTTACAAATCGTCTTTCTTGTTTGTTGATGATATATTGAGCATTGACGATAACGGCGTTAAAGGCGAGTATACTTTAAAGGCTGATTCTTTTTTTTATGAGGATCACTTTCCGGGCAACCCGGTAACGCCGGGTGTCATCATAACAGAAATAATGGCGCAGATAGGTTTGGTTGTTTTAGGTATACATTTAATGTTAGGTGATGCACCTCACGAAGGTTTTGAAATGCATGAAGATTCGTTCCCGCTGCTTACATCAACCAATGTTGAGTTCTATAAAATGGTATTGCCCGGCGAAAAAGTTACTGTTACCTCAAAAAAGGTGTATTTCCGATTCGGTAAACTTAAATGTGCTATAGAAATGTATAATGCCGATTCGGAATTAATTGCAAAAGGTGTATTTTCAGGGATTATAAAAAACGCGACTGTTAACAAGCATGAATAATCGGGTAGTAATAACAGGTTTAGGCGTTGTGGCGCCAAACGGAACAAATGTGCCTGATTTTCTAACGGCTATCCAAAATGGAGTTTCGGGTATAAAACATTTTCCGGAATACGAAGAGCTTAAATTTAATTGCCAGGTTGGGGGAGTACCTGATTTTGAGTGGGATGTGTTGCGGAACTACATAACTGAAACCAGCCTGTACGGACTTAAAGGAAAAGGTATTGCTTACGGTATAAAGGCTGCTTTAGATGCCTGGACAGATGCCGGTAATGAAATTGTGAGCGAACTGCCACTTTGGGATACAGGCTGTGTTTTTGGCAGCAGCGTGGCTGATACCGATGTAATTAAAAATGCTATTAATCGTGTTGACGCGCACGAGTCTAAAAAGCTGGGGTCGCGCGTGGTGGAGCAGATAATGAACAGCGGTGTTACCGCTTATATTTCTGGTAGGTTGGGCTTAGGCAATAAGATAATTAATAATTCTGCAGCGTGCGCTACAGGTACGCAGTCCATATTTATGGGTTATGAATATATAAAGTATGGCATGGCCAAGCGTATGCTTGTTGGTAGTTGTGAGTTTGTAGATAGATATGTTTTCGGCGGATTTGATTCCATGCGCGTGTTATCGCGTAAGTATAACGATGAGCCCGAGCGTGCTTCGCGACCAATGAGCGCCTCTGCAGGTGGATTCGTACCCGGATCGGGCGCGGGTGCTCTGGTTTTAGAAGAGATGGAATACGCCTTGGCCCGCGGTGCGAAAATATACGGCGAAGTACTTGGGGGATCGACTAACTCTGGCGGACAGCGCAACGGGGGAACTATGACGGCACCTTCGTCTGAAGGGGTGGTTAGGTGTATACAGGAGGCCATGGCCGATGCAGAAATAACGGCTGATGCGATTGACTTAGTTTGCGGGCATTTAACTGCTACAATAGCCGATAAAATGGAAATACAGAACTGGGTTAAGGCGCTTGGTCGCAATGGCGATGACTTCCCTTTGGTTAATTCATTAAAGTCAATGGTGGGGCATTCTTTAAGTGCGGCGGGCTCAATTGAAACAGTTGCTGCAGTTTTGCAGTTAAAGTATAACTTTGCGCATCCAAATTTGAACCTGGAAGATCCGATGCCGGAAATTTTAGATGCGATTGGGTCAAACAATTTGCCCACAACTAAGGTAGACAGGCAGATTAATACTGTGGCGAAGGCCAACTTTGGATTTGGCGACGTAAACGCCTGTTTAATATTATCAAAATTTAACTGATGGACAGAAAAGAGATTCTGAATGAATTAAAAAAGGTGTTGGTGCCGTACACAGAAGATAAAGCGATGCTGGAAGGGTTAACGGAACAAACAGATCTGATAAAAGACCTAAAAATAAATTCAGCCAATTTGGTTGATATTATTATTGATGCCGAAGCACAATACAATATAGAGATAGATTTTGATGCTGCTGAAAAAATGTACAATGTTGGAAATTGTATTGATGTAATAGCCGATAAAATAAATAAAACCGCTTAAACGCATCCGCAAACAGTTTTATTACCCACTCTTACTGTAAAAATTTACTTACAAAACTTGGCTAAATAGCCTTTGAACAACATAGCATAGGCTAAATGCATTTCGACTGTTATATGCAGTTCAGTTTTGTTTGCTTTTCTGTTATTATAGGTTAAATTTGATTGCCGATTAATCCTAACTATTATGAAAAATTTTTCCTATTGTCTTGCAGGTTCGTTCCTTGCGCTAATCACAATTTTTACTGTTAATGCTCAAACCATCGTTGTAAAAAGTGCGCCTACCGTTGTTAAAATTGATGGCAATGCTGACGAATGGAAGGGGTATGAAGAAAGCGTAAACGAAAAATCTCATATAAGCTATATAATATCAAGCGACAAGGATAATTTGTATCTGGTTTTAAAAACCAAGGATAGAAAAAAGCAGCAGAATATTTTAGGTGCTGGTGTTACTTTTAGCATTGATCCAAGCGGAAAGAAAAAAGAAACTTTCAGTACCACCTTCCCTCATCCTGATATGGATGATCTGAGCGAGTTTGAACATTTGGATGATGCCAATTTAAAAATGAGAGTAGCATCAATGGAGTTCAAAAAAATTCGTGTTATGGGCTTTGCAGGTATTCCGCCATTAATGGGTGCTCAAAAAAACGATCAAAATATTTACGCTTCAATAAAATATACTGCAGAAGGAGAATTGGTGTTAGAGGAGGCTATCCCATTAAAGCTTTTCGCTGTTACAGATGCTGCCGCGCCTGAATGGGCATTTAACATCAAAATAAATGGCCTTTTTGTAAGATTAGCACCGAGTTTTGGCGGTGGCGGCGATGCTCCAATAGTAAATAGCGTTGGCAGTGGTGGTGGCGGCCGTCGGGGCGGTTCCACACGTGTTAATCCTGCTGGCACCGCAAGCGTCCCTATGAATATGAACAATACAGGTACGCCATTGACTTCATCATCAGATTTTTGGGGCAAGTTTGCCTTTGCAAAACAATAAGCTAATTATTTACCTACAATCTTAAATTCCGTTCTGCGGTTTTTACTGCGGCCATCTTCGGTATCATTTGCCGCTATGGGCTGCGATTTGCCGTAGCCCTTAAATTGCAGTCTTGCAGCATCAACCTTGCTGCTTATTAAGAACTGGTAAACCGCTTTGGCGCGATTTTCAGATAAGGTTTGATTGAGATCATCATTACCAACATTATCTGTATGGCCTGATAACTCTATTTTAATAGAGGGATTATATGCTAAAAAATTGACCAGTTCCTGCAGTTCGCTCCGCGATTCGGCTTTCAGATCATATTTATTGGTATCAAAAAATATGTTTCGAAGCACCACCTTATTTCCAATTTCGATAGGTTGCAACAGCACCCGAATATTAAATGGCTTACTAGAATTGTAGCCGACAAGTGAAAAATTTTCTGAGTAGAAAAGATAGCCGTTTTTTGAGATATTAAGCCCATAGTTTCTATCTGCAGTTAAGGTCGCCAAAAAATCACCTTGTGTTGCCGAACTGTAATTTTGGTAAACGGGTTTGCTGTCTTGCAGGGCAACAATTTCAACGGCGGCTTCCAATGGCGCTTTTGTAGTGGCATCAAACACATACCCCTTTACATAAGTCGCCGGTTTTGGTCTTAAGCTTACAGGCATTTTGAAAGAGTAAATATCGAAGCCACCCGAGCCTTCTAACTTATTAGATGAAAAAAAGGCGTATTCTCCGTTTGCCGTCAAGCTTAAACCGGTCTCATTTCCATTGGAATTGATGGGATGGCCCAGGTTTTCCGGTTCCTGCCATTTACCATCCTTGCTTAATCTGCTAACAAATAAATCCTGTCCGCCCATTCCGGGCCAGCCATCAGAACAAAAATATAAAGTGCTGTCGTCAGGATGAATGAATGGCGACTGTTCATTATAAGGTGTATTTACTGTTGGGCCTAGATTTTCCGGGATTCCCCAGCCTTTAGCTCCCAATTTTGATTTCCAAATGTCATACCCGCCATATCCTCCCGGCCTGTTACTTACAAAATACAATGTGCCACCGTCGGGGCTGATGGATGGCTGCGATTCCCATCCGGAAGTGTTTAACGGCGAACCGAGATTGAATGGTTTATCCCAGTCGTCACCCCGCTTTTGAACTACATAGATGTCGCAACGGCCCATTCCATCGGGCCTGTTACAGCCCGTAAAGAACAGATATTTTCCGTCAGGAGATATTGCTTCAGATCCTTCATTGAAATTAGGGGTGTTAATTCGGGAGCTTAAATACGTAGCTTTTTGCCAGGCACTGTCAATTTTGGTACTGTTGTAAAAATCTTCGTTACCATTTATTTGTCGGGTAAAAATGATGGTGTTTTCGTCAGCCGTTACCACAGGAGAATATTCATCCGCGGCGGTATTTATTGCCGTGCCGGCATTCACAGGGTTAAAAGGCATCGGATGATTTAATGCATTAATACTAAAACGGCAATCTTTAATAAGCTTTTCGGCTCTGCTTATATCTTTAGGCGTTATGGATGGGAAGGTTAGATACTTTTGAATATGTTGCAGGGCATCCTGATATTTGGCTTGATTTAACTCGAATTCACCCAAATTAAGGTAAACTGCCCTGCTAAAGTCCGGATTTAATGTTAAAACCTTTTTATATTCTTCAATAACGTTTTGTGGATTTAAACGCCTTTGCCGCATTATATCGGCAAGCAAGGCATGTGCTTCGATAAATTTATCGTCAGCTTCTATCGCTTTACGAAGATTTACAACGGCATCATCATAAGCCAGGTTATCCAAGCTTTGATTGCCTGCAATATAGTATTTGATTGCTGCTTTGTTACGTGTAGAATAAGTTTGCTGCGCGTAACAAAACGACGATATAAGTGTGAGTAATAATATGTATGTAAATTTCCTCAACCCTTAATTGAAACGATAGTTATTAACCTAAGTTACAACTATTAAGGGATATTAAGATATTTATGCGTTTGTAATGATATTTCCCATTTTGGGTTATTCATTACATAGTCAACGATTAAGGGTGTCATTTCTTTCGACCGCGACCATTCAGGCTGCAAATACAATTTACAGCCTGGTTTTACCCGCAGCGCATGTTCTTCAGCAAAATCGAAATCGGATTTATTAAAAATTATCACTTTTAATTCATTAGCAGCGTCGGCAACTTGTTGCATAGGCGCTTTGAACTTTTTCGGCGATAAGCATATCCAGTCCCAATTGCCAGAAAGGGGGTAGGCGCCCGATGTTTCGATAAAAGTTTGAATACCGGTGTTCTGTAACTGCCCCGTAAGATAATCAAGATTATAAATCAATGGTTCTCCGCCTGTAACCACCACAGCTTTTGACGGGTGTTGAGACGCGTTTTCAACAATTTGGTCAGCTGCTGTAAGAGGGTGAAGCTCAGCATCCCAGCTTTCTTTCACATCGCACCAATGGCAGCCAACATCGCAGCCGCCCAGCCGGATAAAATAGGCAGCTTTACCGGTATGATATCCTTCTCCCTGTATCGTATAAAACTCTTCCATTAATGGAAGCAATGTGCCGTCTTCCGGAACCTGATGCGCCATAGCGTGCAAAGGTAGGTTTTTGAGGCGAAAGGTTAAAGGCAAAAGGCGAAAGGTGAGATTAGGGTGATTTTTTGCACTTACTCCCCCAATAAAAAACCTTTCACCTTTTAGCTCTAATAACTATATTTGGTTAAACATGAAAAAACGCTTTACAATTTTGCTTTTTTTTGTAGTGCTTAGTTTCAGCTCTTGTGTTGATATTGAGGAAGTTTACAGTTTTAGGGAAGATGGTTCATGTAAGGTGGTTTACGGGTTTGATATGAGCCGCGCCATATCTGTATTCATGAATCTGATGCCTGATTCTGTTAAGTCAACACCCCAATTTTCACTGGTTAAAGACACTACCCTTAATTTCTTGTCTGCTCTTCCTGATAGTTCGCGTCGAAAATTAAGCACCAATGAAGTGGCAATGGCTGTTAATAGCGACCTGTCAGTAAAAATGGACCTGAAAAAGAATTTAATGAAGGTGAATATTGCTCATGTTGCAAAAGATGCCGAGGATTTGCAGTATTACCTTAATCATCTCTCTGTTTTATCCCTCAACAGCCAGTTAAGCCAGATGGCTGGACGGTCGCCTATAGCGGGCGGAATTGGCGCGCAACCAGCGCTATCAGCTGCCCCGGATTATTATTCTTATAAAATAACGTCCAATAAATTTATGCGGATAATTGACAAGGATAAATTCAATGCTTTTCTTAAGAAAACGCAATCAGCATTGTCAGCCGCAAAAGCTATGTTGATAGATATGCCTTATAAAGTTGTATTGAATTTTGCCAAGCCCGTAAAAAAAGTTGACAATCCTAATGCCGTACTGTCGGCTGATCGTAAACAAGTAATATTAACTACCACTATGGATGAGGTTATAAAAGATCCGAATGTTATGGATCTAAGCGTTGATTTTTAGCCAAAATGGATTGGTACAAGGCTTACAATGGCAAGTTAAACACAGCATCGTTTCTGCTAAAAGTTAAAGTTAATGGTAAAGGGCTGTGTTTGGTTGGTCATGAGGGTGGCATTTATGCGTTAGGAGCCACCTGCCCCCATGCCGGTGCCGACTTGAGTGGAGGATGGTGCAAAGACGGAAAACTTATCTGCCCTTTTCACCGTTACTCGTACGACATTAAAACCGGTAGAGGCGACCCGGGACAAAATGATTATATAGATACTTATCCGGTTGAGGTGCGCGAAGATGGCGTGTATGTCGGTATGTTTTCATTTGCTGAACGTGTTAAAATGTTGTTCAGATAACCATGTAAAACAATTTTCATTTCGATATTTCTTTAAAGTTAATTGTATATCATGCAACTTTAAATTGTGGTGCCTTGGTATAAAAAATATATAAATAAGGCTCTTATTAACAACCAATACTAAAATATGGCCATATATATAATATTAACAATATTTTATTAATGTTATGCAATAATTATGTTTTTAGCAAACGGCAACTAATTGCTCAATAGTAAATTATTAATAATTGTTTAATATATATTTCTCTTTTGTTTATTATATTTGGATAGTATTAAGACCCCCGATTTTATTGCTATGACCCCGACCCCCAACAATGAAAAGAAAAAATACCCGGTATGCTCCAAATGTAATAGCGAGATGGACTCGCGAGTGTCGCGTGGTTTCCTGGTGAAAAATTTGTTGTTCTTTTTGCCACTAAAACGATACAAATGTTATAGTTGCGGAAGGAAAAAATATTCTCTCTCTTAAAATATCTTGCCGGGATTTAAAATACCTTGCGGATCGAATACATCCTTTATACCTTTCCATAACTGGAAGTGAACCGGGGAGTATTTTATCGACATGAACTCCCGCTGCACAAGCCCAATACCGTGCTCGCCTGAGATGGTTCCGCCTAATGACGCTGTAAGTTCGAATATTTCTCTAATACCATCCTTCAACTTGTTGTTCCAGTCTTCATCGCTCATGTTGCCTTTCAATATATTGATATGCACATTGCCATCGCCGGCATGGCCATAACAAACTGATTCAAAGCCGTATTTGGCTCCGGAGTCTTTAATCCCTTTTATCAACACCGGTAATGAAGCCCGGGGCACAACACAATCTTCTTCTTTATAAATAGAATTAGCTTTTACAGAAACTGCCATTATACGACGCATATGCCATATCTCTTCTTTTTGAGCAGAGGTTTCGGCAAATAATACATCGTTACATCCAAACTGCTCTAATACTACGTTTACCTTTTCGGCCTCACCAAATATCACATCAGTATCCGTTCCGTCAATTTCTATCATCAAAAATGCCGCTGCGTCGTCCTTCAGATCAAAGTAAACGCCTTCTTTTTCTTTAACCCACTCAATGCCCCTGCGCTCCATAAATTCAAGAGCCGACGGTAAAACGCCCGCCCTGAATATGGCGGATACAGCGGAAGCAGCTGTTTCATTGTCCGGAAATGCTGCAAGCATTAAAACATCTTTTGTGGGCGCAGCTATAAGCTTTACAACTATTTTGGTAACAATGCCAAGTGTTCCTTCAGATCCAATAAACAGTTGTGTTAAATTATAACCCGATGCATATTTTAATGTATTAGCCCCTGTCCAGATAATATCACCGGATGGCAACACAACTTCAAGGTTAAGTATATACTCTCTAATGGTTCCGTATTTCACAACTCTTGGTCCGCCAGAACCATGTGCCACGTTCCCACCTAAAAAACAGCTCCCTTTGCTTGATGGATCAATTGGATAAAGCAAGCCCAGCTCTGCTACCTGGTTCATAAATACCTCGGTAATAACACCTGGTTCAACGGTTGCCTGCAGGTTTCGTTCGTCAATCTCCAGTATTTTGTTAAAGCGCTCCATTGCAATCATCAAGCCGCCTAAAATGGCTAATGCGCCACCCGCAAGGCCTGTTCCGGCACCGCGCGGGGTAACTGGTATATTATATTTTTCGCATAACACAAGCAATGCCGCTACCTCCTGTGGGGTTGCAGGCTTTACAACTACCTCGGGGTAATATTGCAGATCCTCGGTTTCATCATGGCTGTATTTTTCCAGCTCAGATTTTCCTGTTAAAACATTTTCTACGCCAACTATGGCAATTACGTCGGCAAGTATATCTTCTGTTATTTTATTAAATGCCATTTTATCGGTTATAATTGATAGTGACCTGAGTGTATTTTACTTTGGCTCCCGCAAGTGGATTTAATTTCTTTATACTGACAGTTATTTTCTCTACAATACTGTATTGCGCCTTAATATCTTCCATAATAAATGTGGCCACAGTTTCTATCAGTTTTTGCGGTTGTTGCATACGTCGGTCAGATATATCATAAAGTTCTTCGTAATTAACTGTGTCGTTAAGATCGTCTGTGCTAAGTCCGTTACTCGCCAACGGCTCAAACTCAACTTCTATATCAACAATAAAGCAATTACCAGTATACTGTTCTTCGGGGTAAACACCATGATAGGCAAAAAACTCCGCTCCATGTAAAGCTACAATCATGGCTCAAATTTATAATTTTTGTTGGTTACTGCACAGGTGATGAAAGCCCGCTTTATGAAACATTTATTAAAACGGCCCGTTAAGCAAATCATTAAGGTTTATATATATTTGTTATATGGCTAAAACAGACCAATTTGAATCGCCCGATTATTACCTGTTAGACGAATTGCTTACGGAAGAACATAAGCTGATACGTAAAAGTGTACGCGACTGGGTAAAAAAGGAAGTGAGCCCCATTATAGAAGACTATGCCCAGCGTGCCGAGTTTCCGAAGCAGGTTTTAAAAGGGCTTGCAGAGATCGGTGCTTTCGGGTCTACTATTCCGGAGCGGTACGGCGGTCTTGGTTTAGATTACATCGCCTACGGCTTAATAATGCAGGAGATAGAGCGCGGCGACTCCGGCATCCGTTCTACTGCATCAGTGCAAGGTTCGCTGGTTATGTATCCAATATTTGCTTATGGGTCGGAAGAGCAAAAAATGAAATATCTGCCCAGGCTGGCTACCGGCGAAAAAATGGGGTGTTTTGGGCTTACAGAGCCCGACCATGGTTCTGACCCGGGCGGGATGACTACTAATTTTAAAGATGCAGGCGATCATTACCTGCTTAACGGTGCCAAAATGTGGATATCAAACGCACCCTTTGCCGATCTTGCTATTGTTTGGGCAAAAAACGAACAGGGTAAGATACAGGGACTGATAGTAGAACGGGGAATGGAAGGCTTTT